>JAPLSK010000203.1 GCA_026398675.1 bacterium
CGATGTGGATCTGCTGGTGACCTTTAATCCCCAAGCCCAATGGTCGCTTTACGATTTCGTCGAACTGCAGGAAGAGCTCTCCAGTCTATTGGAACGAAAGGTGGACCTGGTGAGCCGCCGGGGTTTGGAACGCAGCCGAAATCCTATTCGACCGAAGGAAATTTTGTCAAAGGCGATGGTCATCTATGCCGCCGAGGGATAGAAGTTACCTGT
Source organism: bacterium (assembly GCA_026398675.1). Taxonomy (NCBI): domain Bacteria; species bacterium. The sequence continues at coordinate 214 of JAPLSK010000203.1, forward strand.
TTGACATACGCGAGGCCCTGAATTCTATCCGGGCCTTCATCGCCGGCGTGGACCACGATTCCTTCGTGGAGAACGACCTGCTGCTGTCGGCGGTCATCCGCAAGCTGGAAATCATCGGAGAAGCGACAAAACGCTTATCGCCGGAGTTTCGCTCCGCCTACCCCGAAATACCCTGGAAGAAAATGTTAGGGCAAGGGGTTTAAACCCCTTGTCTCCTTCCGGCATGAAGGACGTCTTGATACACGATTACGATCAGGTTGATGTGGAACTCGTTTGGAAGACGGTGTCATGCGAGGTGGAAGAGACCGGGCGGATGGTCGAGAAACTCATCAGCGGCAAAGATCCGGACTGAGTTACAAACCGAATGATTAACACCGACAGTAGTCCGGTCATCGAAGCCCGTGGGCTGACCAAGGTCTTCCGCATATTCCGGCGCCGGGCCGGCATCGGGGGCGCCATCGTCAACCTCTTCAAGCGCGAGTACGAGGATGTCCGGGCCGTGGACGGGGTGAGCTTCGCCATCGAGCCCGGTGAGCTCCTCGGCTACATCGGCCCCAACGGCGCGGGCAAATCCACGACCATCAAGATGCTCTGCGGCATCATCCGCCCCACCGAGGGAACCTGCCGAGTCCTCGGTCGGGATCCCCACCGTCAGCGCGTGGCCAACGCCCGGGATGTCGGCGTCATGTTCGGCCAGCGCTCACAGCTCTGGTGGGACATCGCCGTCCAGGAGAGCTTCCGGCTGCTGGAGAAAATCTACGAGGTTCCGCGCGAGGAGTTCAAGAAGAACCTGGCTTTCTTCACCGAGGTGCTGGAGCTGAATGACCTTCTGCGTCTGCCGGTGCGCAAGCTCTCCCTGGGCCAGCGGGTGCGGTGCGAGCTGGCCGGGACCCTCCTGCACAACCCCCGGGTCGTGTACCTGGACGAGCCCACCATCGGCCTCGACGTCTCGATGCAGCACACGGTGCGCGAGTTCATCCGCAGCTACAACACGCGGCACGAGTCGACGGTGCTCCTCACCAGCCACTACATGGACGACGTCCTCGCCCTGTGCCCGACGGGTCGTTGGCGGAGTTCAAGCGGACCTTCGGCCGACGGCGGGTGGTGTACCTGGATACTGAAGGTCCGGCGTCGCTGGATGCCGCGGAGCTGGCGGCCGCCCTCTCCATCCCGCGCGAGGCTCTGGAGGTGCGGCTGGGGGAGACGAACGGGCTGTCGGTGGGGTTCGATCCGAAGGAGACGACGGCCAAAGATGTCATCGCCGCCTGCCTCACCCGCCTGACCGTCCGCGACCTGACGATCACGGAGCCGAAGATAGAGAGCATCGTCCGGCACATTTACGACGACCGCGCGGACAACTACTCCCACGCGGCGGAACCGACGGCCCAGACCGCCGGACGGCATGCGGGGCGGCGGCGGCGGATCTGAACCAAATCCCGGCCGGACGATAGCCCCTTCTAAAAAAAACCCTTAAGGAGTACGATGCGCAAAGCTTTCTGCGTATTGCTGGCGGCGGCGGGCGCGTCGTCGGCCCTGCCCGTTCCCGGGGCGCAGACGGCGGGCATGGACCCCTTCGTCCGCCTGATCGTCACCGTGGGAGTCATCCTGGTCTTCGCGTTGGTGACCTGGTTCATCCTCGGGCGGCTGGTGAAGCTGCGCAACGAGATGTCCGAGGAAAAGGCCTGCGGCCACGCGGCCAATCTGGTGGCGGAGATGCTCATCGCAGGCGCGCCGCTGGGCTACGAGGTGGTCGAGGAGCTCATAGACTCCTGCCGGCGGGAGTACAAGGTTCCGCTGACGCGCCTGACCGTGGCCGACCTGTTGGAGGACGTGCAGGCGCGCGTTTTGATGGACAATCTGCTCACGCCGCGGCTGAAGGGGGAGTACCTCGAGGAGCTGCGGAGGCATCTGGACGAGGCCCAGAAGCGCGACGCCAAGCCGGCCAAGAAGACGGAGACCGTGAAGGGCAAGCTCAAGGAGACCCTGGCCGAGATGAAGGCCGCCCTGGACGCGGGGGACGTGGAGAAGGCCAAGGTGATTTACGGAGGGCTGAAAAAAGCGGCCTTCGAGGTGTACCGCTTCGGGGCGGCCTTCAACCCGCTCTACGACGCACTGACCCTGGCCCGCAAGCATCCTCGGGTGGCGCTCTTCGGCGCCGTAATCTACTTCGGCCTCTTCCTCTTCACCCTCTTGACGGTCTGGAGCATGTGAGTGCGGTACAGACTCTATGTGGACGAATCAGGTGACCATGTCATTTATGACAGGTCTACACTGAGCCAAGAGGGCCATAGATTCTTGGCGTTAGGAGGCGTTCAGTTTGAATATGGAGAGGGCTACAACGAATTTGCAGGTGCTTTGGAAACATTAAAACGAAAACATCTACCGTATCATGCCGATGAGCCGATTATCCTTCATAGACGAGATATTATAGATAAAAGAGGACCCTTCACCGTACTTCAAGATGAAGAGATGTGCAAATTATTTGACGAAGACTTGCTTAAGCTTCTAACAGATGTCCCTTATGAGTTGTATGTTGTTGTTATAGATAAATTAAAGCATATAAATGAAAATCCAAATCCTTGGCATCCATACCACATGGCGTTGACGTACCTAATGCAGCGATTTAGCTTCCATTTAACGGAAATTGGAGGTGTTGGGGATATTTTGGCGGAATCTCGTGGAGGAAATGAAGATAAGATGCTCAAGAATGCGTATGAACATACTTATCATCATGGTGATGTACGTAATACCTCGTTGTTATATCATCGTACATTAACAAGTAAAGAAATTAAGTTAAAACCCAAGAATAAAAATATTGCAGGCTTACAATTGATTGATATGTTAGTAGCCAATGCAAAAAGATGGGTATTAAGAAAGTATGACTTAACGGTGATGGAAATAAGCACTTTTGAATCCAGGCTGGTTCCCATTATTGAAAGCAAGTTCCGTAGTGATCAATCAGGAAATATTGAGGGTTGTGGATTTGTGCTCTATCCAAAATAAAAAGGAATACCCCTTTCGGGGTATCCCTCCGCTAACCCATTCGGGTTATCCAACTCCAGGTGACTGGATCGCTAATATTGTAGCATAAAAAAACAACAAAAACCATCAAACCTGTCAAACCTTTAACAATCACAATGGATTTCAACGAGTTAGTAGAAAAGCGCTATTCCTGCCGCGCCTTCGACCCGGACCGCCCGGTGCCGGACGCGTTGATAACCGATTGCCTGCGGGCGGCGCAACTGGCCCCCAGCGCCTGCAACGCCCAGCCCTGGCGCTTCTTGGTCGTTACTGGCGCGGATCAACGCAAGCGCATCTGCGACGAGGCCCTGGGCGGCATGGTCCCGAACCGATGGGCCGCGGACGCCCCGGTCCTCGTCGTCCTGGCGGCGGTGAGAAAGCTGGGCATCGCGCGGCTCGGCGAGGGCATCAAGGATATCCCGTATCATTTGATGGACTGCGGCGCGGCCGGTGAGCACCTCGTCCTCAAGGCCACGGAGCTTGGACTGGGCACCTGCTGGCTCGGCTGGTTCAAGGAGAAGCCGCTCAGAAAACTCATCCGGGCGCCGGGGGCCTGGAAACTTCTTGCCGTCATCGCCCTTGGCTGGCCCGCGGAAAGTTGGGAGACCGCGAAGCGCAGCCGGGTGGAGCTCGGAGAGGCGGCCTTCCACGGTGACGCCCAAACGCCGTGGAGCGCGGAGGGGTAGCGCGTGAACATGGACGGCATAATCGCTCAGTGGGTTGAACGGATTAAAGGCAAACTAGACGAGCTTCTGCCGAAAAAACTCACCGAGGAGGAGTTCCGCCTCGCGATACATCCGCTCCTCGCGGCATTCTGCGACGAGTATGGGGCGCGCGCCGAGATTGTTGACGAACACACGATGGCCATCGGCCGGGCCAACTCCGCATTCAACCGCGCCGTAATCGAGTACCTGCGGCCGGGGTATCTAAATATAAACTTCGACCGGGCGGCTGATTCCGCCATCGGACTGTTTCTGGGATACCTCCACCGACTGGCCGGGGACGAAAAAAGCGGGATTCGGCGTCTGGCCGGAGCACTCTTCGACGGCCGAATGCTTTTGGGGACCGCGCCGGGCGGCGACCGTTAGTCCTGGAATGACGTATAAATAACAGAGTTACAAAGAAGGCCAAAGGCCTTTTTTTTATTTCGGCTTGACAAAAACCCCTTTTTTATTACACTCATCAAGCCTCATTAGCTTTCACGGAGGGTCTGTGCGCAGGGTATTGATTTTCGTGTTTTTACTCGCCGCCGTCTCGCTGGGCGCCGAGAAGATTAAGCTGGCCTTCATCGGTCTGGAGGCCTCGGGGGTCAGTGAGTCCGCGGCGGCGGGGATTTCGGACGCAATCCTGGATACCCTGGTCAATACCCACCGTTTCGACGTGGTCGAACGTGCGCAGCTTACGGCCATACTCGAGGAGCAGGCCCTGACCCTGTCGGGGTGCACGTCAACCGAGTGCATCGTGGAGGTCGGCCAGTTGGCCGGCGCCGACAAGGCCCTCGTCGGCCAGGTTTCCCAGGTGGGAAGCATTTATAACTTGACTTTGCGTTTAGCGGACGTAACGACTGGTAAATTAGAGTATTCGGACTCCGCCGAGTCCTTAAATCTGGAAGAACTTCTAAATGAAGGACGTTCGATTGTGCAACGCTTCGCCGACAGCATCCCGGTGATGGGTGTGGTTATCGGCGTTGAAAAAGACATTATAAAGGTGAATCTGGGCACGCAGGAAAACCTGAATCCAGGCGATGAGCTCGAGGTTTACCGGATAGGTGAAGAGTATTACGATCCGGAAACCGGTTTACTCGTAGGGCATGACACTATCGAATTGGGTAAGGCGGTTGTCTCCCGCGTCGTTGATACGGCCTTATCGGAAGCCAAGCTGTCGGGGGAATTCGAAGTCACAACCGGCGACAGGGTACGCTTAGCTAAAATCATCAGCACAGGCGTAACCAGACATGAAATAACGTTAGAATCATTCCAAATCCATCTAGGCGGGGGATACCCCTTCATCGGAGACTTCTCCGTCACCTACTCCAGCCGAGGAGAAGGCTACCTCGGTCTGTCGGTGGCCACTGTATTAATGAGCAATGGTATTGGCTTAGATCCTGATAAATACGTCGCTCAGACCGGGGATACAATGATTTCCTTGGACTACGATTTCTTTTTTGGTCGTATTTTTCGGGTGAGCGCGGGGCTTGGCTCTGGCGTTTTCTTCCGCAGCGACGTGGTGCTATTCATAGTTAAAGTCAAGGCCGGTGTGGAATACCGTTTGTCTTCCACGTGGGGGATCAGCGCCGGTGTTGATTACTACCCCGTTGTCGCCTGGCCAGAAAAATGGGTGGAAGGCGCCTACTTCGGCAAGGCTCTTAACGCACGGATTGGCGTCGAGTTCTACCTCTAACAGTTTGCAAAGGCGTTATTCACAGGAGCGCGGGATGAAGAGGCACGCCGGACTCATCTTTATCATTATCTCCGCGGTCCTGGCTTTCACGCTGGGTTGCGTCAGCGATCTTTTAGGTTGGCTCGGAGAACACCTGGACCTGGAGTGGCATATAGAGACCGTGGACTCGGCGGGAGACGTAGTAGGCGGTGATACCTCCCTGGCGCTGGACTCCTCCGGTCACCCCCATATCTCGTATTATGACTTCACCAACTTCGATCTAAAATACGCCAGCTGGAACGGTAGCT
>JAPLSK010000204.1 GCA_026398675.1 bacterium
TGGCTCGTGGGGAACATCCCCTACTCGGCCTCGTCCAAAATCGTCCAGCGGGCCACGGGTGAGCGCCGTTACGCCGCCGCCGTGCTCATGTTCCAGCGCGAGTTCGCCGCCCGGCTGACCGCCCGACCGGGCGATTCGGCCTACGGCTCGCTGTCGGCGTACGTCGCCTACCATTGGGAAACCGGGACAGCATTCAAGGTCAAGGCGGTGAGCTTCTCCCCCCAGCCCAGGGTGGATTCGGCGGTGGTCGTCTTCCGCAGGCGGGAGGTCCCGCCGGTGGAGGTGGACGACGAGGAGGCGTTCTTCAAGCTGGTCCGGACCGCCTTCGCCCGGCGCCGCAAGCAGCTCGGCAACGCCGGGGTCGAGGGGCTGAACATGACCCGGACCGAATGGCTGGAGGTCCTGGAGCGGGCCGACGTCGGCCGGAAGCGCCGGGCCCAGGAACTTTCTCTGGAGGATTTCGCCCGACTTTATAAAAACGTACGCGAGGTGGACGGTGGCACAGGATAGGCGTTTCGAGCGGGATTACGGGAAGCTGGCGGAGGACCTGGCCGGCTGGATCGCGGGGTACGTCCGGGGGGCGGGATTCTCCAAGGTGGTCCTCGGCGTTTCGGGCGGGGTGGATTCCGCCGCCAGCGCCGCCCTGGCCGCCAAGGCCCTCGGCGCAAAGAATGTCCACGCGCTCCTTCTCCCCCACGCCGAGAGCGACCCGGACTCCGAGACCGACGGCCGGCTGATCTGTAAACAGCTGAAAATAACGTCCGAGCGGGTGGACATCACCCCCTTCTGCGTGCCGCTTCTGGAAAAAATCCCGCCCGACGCCCGCGTCCGCCGGGGCAACGTCAAGGCCCGCGTGCGGATGATTCTCCTCTTCGACCGCTCCTCGGCGATTCCGGCCCTGGTCCTGGGAACCGGTAACAAGACCGAGGCGCTCTTGGGCTACACCACCCTCCACGGCGACGACGCCTGCGGCCTTAATCCTTTAGCCGAGCTCTACAAGACCGAGGTGTGGGAGATGGCGAAGACCCTCGGCCTGCCCGAAAAGGTAATCGTAAAAACGCCCTCCGCCGACCTCTGGCCCGCGCAGACCGACGAGGGTGAGCTGGGGATGCGCTACCACCAGGCGGACGAGGTCCTCTACGATTTCGCGGAACGGGGGATGGACCGGGATTTGTTGATCGCCGCGGGGCACGACCCCGCCGTGGTGGACCACCTGCTGGCGATAGTGAAGCGTTGCGCCTTTAAGTGCCGCGGCCCGGCCACCCCGCCGAAGTTTCGCTGAGGGGGCTGGGTATTTAGAAAAAAAACGTAAGCAACGTTGATTCCACTGGGTAATACACCATATCCAATTGATTTCTCCGGGCTTAAACCCGGTGATTTTTGTTGAAAATTTTCCTTGACAACAGGGGGGGGGTAAGCTGTATGCGTTAGTAGAATTTTGAGAGGTTTCAAAAATTATGAAAAAGATTCTTATTTTTTTAATACTCTGGCTTTATACTTATTCATCCTTGGCAAATTCACTGCCGACGATAGCGATTGTTGATATGGAACCAGTTGGCTGCGAAGATGCAATAGCAATTGCAGTTGGCGAGATCCTGCGAACAGAAATTATTAATACATACGCGTTCCAAGTGGTTGAAAGGGGCCAATTAAACAAGTTGCTCGAAGAGCATTCTCTTCAGCTAAGTGGTTTGATTGATGATGCAACTATTGCAAAGGCAGGGGCTATTATAGGGGTAGAGTATATCGGTGTTGGTAGTATTTCAAAAATCGGAAACACATATACCCTTTCCTTAAGAGTAATTAATGTATCCACTGGCTTAGCCATACTTGGTAAGACTGTAACGGTTACAAACCTGGATGAGCTCGCATCCAAATGCAAAGATATAGCATGGGATTTAACTGATAAGGAAAACACTCAAACACAGGGCAATCTTGATATCAATTCAACGCCTGCCGGTGCTTCAGTATACATCGATGGCGAATTGACTGGGAAAACACCATTATCGCTTACTTTAGAACCTGGAGAATACGTATTTCATTTAGTAAAAGATGGATTCTACGAAGAGACAAAGCAACTGTTGATAATGTCAGGCACTAATCAACCGTTAAAATTGACCCTGGTACCAATGGCTCAACAAATAGAAAAAAGAAATGAGGACTCAGGTACTATCTGGGTTATTTTGGGGATTGCCGCATTGGTTGGGCTCTCATTGTTATTAGCGAGCTCTCCAGCGCCTTCGGATACTGGATATTAAAACATAGAGGGGGAAAAATGATTCGCTTGCTGGGGGTTTCTTTGTTATGTGTGCTCAACGTGAGGGCATCTACGGTAAAAGTAGAAGGAGCAAATGTAGGTACAACACCGACTCGAGTTCGGGTAGATGCTGTTGAAGCGCCTACTGTGATTACTGTCGCGGCGGAGGGATATCAACCGGGGTCAAAACAGATTGACCGGTATCTAAATGGGTGGTTTTGGGGGAATATACTGTTAGGCGGGATTCCTGGTATGTTAATCGACTGGATAGGTGGGGGTATGTGGTCTATAGACGGGGATACACTAAAGTTCGAGTTAAAGGCTTACTAACTCATTTTTCACCACTAAGACCCGCTGTCTGGCCCTGGGCCGGTAGCGGGTTTTTCCTATCAACGAAACCGTCCACCGGAGTATAGAGCAGAACATGAACGGGAAGACAAATGAAACCCAGATAGATTGTCGCCGAAGTTATTCGACCTCATCCCCCCCGTCAGCTAATCCTGTCCAACTAAAAAGGAGGATATCATGAAACCGATCATCAACGTAGTCCTTGTTACTTTCTGCACTGTCGTCCTTATCGCCTCTGTCGCCACATGCGACCCCGGCTACGAACGTCTCAAAGCCGCCCACGCCTGGTTCACCACCACCAAAGCCCTCAACGACGAATGCGACGCCACCCTCTCAACCCTCGGCACCTACGGGCCTTCCGACGCCTTAATCGCCGCCAACGCTGCCTGCAGGGCCGCCTACTCCACCTGCGTCGTCACCCTTGCTGCTGTTGATTCCGCCCAAACCGCCGCCGAAAAAATCACAGCCGATTGGACAGCCTACAGTTTCAACTATGCTTTAACATTCATGATCTCCAAGCCTTCCGGCACCTACAAGGCATATCTTGACGCCGAAAAGGAAAGGGTAGACGATATCTACAGAGTCACCCAAGATGCCGCCTATGCCACCCGCGACGACGCCCTCGACGCCGCTGAAGCCGCCATTGACGACTACAAGGCCGCCCAGGCCGCCTACAGCGCCGCTCTCGCCGCCGCAGCGAAATAGGTCTTGGGCGCCAATATTGCACTCATGAAGACTTTTGCCGCTGACGCGGCGGTTCTGGTATCATTCCGGGGTACGAACACCCAAGGGGTCCCATGCTC
>JAPLSK010000205.1 GCA_026398675.1 bacterium
GGATTCCCAGACGCGGACCTCGCGCACCCGGACCGGCGGGTCGGCGCCCTTCAAACTCGACTCCAGCTCCCCCGCCAGGTAACGCGCCAGATTCTCGCTGGTGGGGTTGAGCCGATCGAAGGGCTCCAGCTCGTTCAGGAATCGGTGATCGAGCCGGTCGCAAATTTTCCCCAGGTGCTCCCGGAGCACCCTGAAGTCTATGGCAAGCCCCTGGGCGTCGAGCTCAAGCGCGGAAACGGTCACCTCGACCCGCCAGTTGTGGCCGTGGAGGCGCTCGCAGGGACCGCCGTAGCCCCGCAGCGCGTGGGCCGAGGAGAAGCTGCCGGTAACGGTCAAGAGGTACATGGGCCGCCTTTCCGAACGAGGACCGACGACGCCCCGGCGTTTAAAGCGGTGCGAATGCAGGCCAGGGCCGACTCCGGGGCCGGGGCGGTCCAGAGCTCCACGGACACGCCGTCGGGCCAGGCCGGGGCGTAGGGCCCGCGGAAGAGGTGCCCCGCATCCGGGGAGAGGGTGAAAAGCGGCGGTGGTGGCGGCTCCGGGAGGCCCAGCACCGCCCGGTCCAGCATCCCGAAAAACCCCTCGAGAGCGGGATCCACCCCGGCGCGGATGACGATGGACAGCCCCAGCTTCTCGGAAAAATCCTGGGCCGCTCGGACCAGCTTTCTCGCCAGGCGCCCGAGGAGTTTTGCCGACTCCGGGTTCCCGGAGGGCCAGCCGCCCGTCAATTCGAAGACGGCCGTGTCCAGGCCGAAGAGCTCGATCTCCGCCACCCCCGCCGCCGCGCTCACCCAGTCGAGACCCAGCCCTTCCACCAGTCCCCCGAGCACCCCGGACGAGCGCCGTTCGGCCACCGACCGCAGGAAATCGGCCTTCACCCGGGCCGCTTCCAGGGCGTGGCAGATGACCTCTATTCCAAGCTGATCCGCCTTGCCCGCCCCGGAAGTGGAGACGCGCCGGAGGTTGATTGCCACCCGGCTCGCCACGGGGCCGTGGAGCACGCCCACCGGCTCAGCCTTCGGCTCGCGGGGGCGGGTGAAGCGCAGGCACGCGCGCCCGGAGGCCTCCACCAGTTTCGCGACGAACCCGTCGTCGGATGAATCCCCCACCTCGACCGCCAGCTCGACCCGCCGGTCCATCCGGTCCACCAACCCGGCAACGGTCAGGGAGTAGGTGGCGAGGTCGGACGAGGAATCCAGCCCGACGCCGAGGCCGATGACCAGGCGTTCCGTGGAGGTCGGCCAGAAACGAAGCCCCAGCTGGGCGGCGACGTCGAGGTCCACCATCCCGGAACCGGCGCCCAGCCGCGCCAGGAGGAGGTCGAACCGCGGGAGCTCCATCCGGGAAAAATACGGCGCCAGGCGGTCCGGCAGTCTCATCAGCTCCAGCAACCTCTCCGACGAGTAGCTGCCGAGACCTATATCCGGGCCCACCTCCGGGCTCCACCCGGCGGAGAGGAAGCGGTTGACCATCTGGGGCGAGCGAATCTGCAGGTTGCCGTGGTAGTGGTCGTAGCGGACCGACTTGGGGTACACGTTGGATACGGCGTACTGCCCGACGATATAGCCGCCGGAGGTCTCGACGGCCACCGGGGGCACCCGGTCTTCGGCGCGTCCCTGGATGAGCGCGCTCCGGACTAGCTGGGCCGGAACGGCCACCGGGTCAATGTCCGCGTAGGAGCCGACGCCCAGCTCGATGAGCTTCAGGGCGTGGAGGGAGAGGATGACGGAAAGCGGAACGGGAAAGAGCTTGGCCTCCCGGAGCATCTTTTCGACCTCCAGGACGAGCTGCTCGGCGATGGAGGGGTCGAGGCCGGAGCTGATGACGATGGCCGAGATGCGCCCCTGGCGCGACCAGGGGAAAAGCTCCCCGGAGAGGTCCCGCACCAGGATGGACCTCTCGTTGGTCTCCAAGAGGTCGAGCTGGTGGGTCGTCAGGCGGTGGTCGAAGACCTGGGCCTCCTCCAGCCGGCGCTGGCTGCGGTAGAGGACGTAGGCCTTCGCCATGTCCACGTGGCCCGTGCGCAAGAGGATTTTTACAACGGCGTCCTCGAGCTGCTCCTCGGTGGGGACGCCGGTGGCGGTCCTGCGCCGCAGGAAGAGCGTGACCGCCTCGGCCACCTCGGACGGCCAGAGGGGGTCCTCCATGCCCACGGCCTGCGCGGCGGCCGTCACCTGGGCCGCGACCCGCTCCTTTTCGTAGGGGACCAGGCGGCCGTCACGCAGCTTCAAGAGTGTCAGCGGCAACTTTTCCAGCAAAACTCCTTCGGCGGAAGCGGTCCAAGTCTATGCACCAAAAAGCGGTGTGTCAACCGTGGCCGGCGGGCGAAAAAAGGGACGGTCCGCGGACCGCCCCTGGGCCAACCGTCCAGACTTACCGGTTCCCGAGCCTTCCCGAACGGAAGGGCCGGCGCTCGTGCTCGAGGCCGAAAATCCCGAAGAGGCCGTCCATCGCTGGTTCCTTGTCTTAAGTGGGGAGGGAGCCCCGGGAGCCGACGGTCGGTGGGGAGGTTCCCTTACCCACCGGTCAACGCAGTATAGACGGCCGAGTGCGGAATTTCATCTCGACAAGGTCTCAATTAACCCCCGGTAAGGAAGAGCCATATAAGCCCCGCCGCCCGCGCGTCGTCCTCCGCCCGGTGCGCCCGCGACAGGGGGATGCCGAGCTCGCGGCAGGCTATCTCCAGCGACGCCCGCCCGTACGAGAGCCTGGCCCGCGCCAGGGGCAGGGGGTCCAGCCAGGCGGCCAGCGGCGGAACCGTCCTCCCCGCGCGGGCCATCTCGATTTGCAAGAAACCGAAATCGAAGGGGGCGTTGTAGGCTAGGAGGGGCCAACCGACGATTATCCCGGCGACTGCGGGCGCCAGATCGGCGAAGGTCGGCGCCACGGCCGCGTCGCGGTCGCTTATCCCGTGAATCGCCGTCGCCTCCGGCGGGATGTTGCACCCCGGATTGACCAGGCTGCTCCAGGATTCCACCTCGACACCGGACGCGAAGCGCACCAGGGCTATCTCCACCACCCGATGCAACCCCGCGTCCAGCCCCGTGGTCTCCACGTCCAGGGCGATGAAGCTGTCAATATTATCGCGCATGGAAGATTTCCGCGTTGCTTGGCGTCCGCGAGTTGATTATAATACTCGATGAAATCTTCTGGGGGACTCGATGCGCATCACTCTTTCCATCGTGCTCGTGGGGCTCCTCGTGCTGGCGTGCGACCTGGGCGTCGGGGCGGACGGCGGGCTCACCGGCTGGGACTGGGCCCGCGCCCTCGCCCGCGACGCCGTGGACATGGCTTACGGCGAGCACTGGTACGTGATGAGCTTCGGCGCCGAGTGCCTCGACATTTCAGGCGACCTGTACGACGGGATGGCTTTCCCCGAGTGGGACGTCTACTACTCCGACGGGTCGGACGCGTACCTGTGGGTCATCATCCACCCGGATGGCCGGTACATCATCTTCGAGCTGGAGGGTTCCCAGTACGGAAATTCCCCCCTGACCTCCACCTACGATTCCGACGCCGTAAGCTCGTGGCTGCGCACCGCCTCCCGCGTGTACCGGGAGCTCACCGGCCTGGCGGACGACGTCTGCTACGAACCCTACTGCTCTCACTCTTCTGACGGCGATTACGTGAGGATTTCGCTGTGCAATTCCGACTTGGAAACGCTGGCTCGGGTGGACCTCTTGCCCCAGACCGGCGAGATAGTGAGTGTATCCTTTTGACCCCCCTCGCGAAAAAGTTGCTGCTTACCTTGAGCGTCTGCGTCTCGTTCTTGAGCTGCAGCACGTTCACCGAGGTCACCCCGACGGAGGGCGGCGACCTGGACTGGGCGCGCGGCATCGCCGACGGCGTGGTCGCGGGTCTCTACGACGTAAGCTTCGTCATGTTCGAAGTCGAGGCCACCTACCTGGACTTCTCGGGCTTCCTCTACGGCGGCGTCCAGCACCCCTTCTGGCGCTTCTCCTACATCAACTCCGACGCTTGCATCCAGGTCATCGTCCACCCCGACGGCAGCACCACGGTGACGGAGGACAACGGTTATTTCGACGACGAGATTATGTTCACCTACACCTCCGCCGACGTCGGGGACTGGCTCGCCCTGGCCCAATACTGCTACCGGTATATCACGGGTCTTGAGGATGACGTCTGCTACGGTTTCGACGCCTATTGCTACGAGTACGGCTCATATGCAGGGATATACCTTTACGACTCGACGTTCGAAGAATTGGCACGGGTTGGTATAGACCTAATAAATGGAACAATATATTCATTCGACCTGTATTAAAAAAACCGCCCGAGGGTGATTTTATTGCGACCCTAGAAGCCGCTCGCCCTCCCCGCAAAAATGGAAAAGCCGCCCGAGGGCGGCCTTTTTTATATCCGGAGGTGACTACACTTTCAGCTCGGCGTAGAGCGGGAAACCCTTGCACAGCTCCTTCACCTCGCCCTTTATCATCTTCGCCAAATCCTCGTTGGCGTGGTCGGCGGCCACGCGCCCGAACCACCCCGCGATTTTCTTCATCTCCGCGTCGCCGAAGCCCCGCGTCGTCACCGCCGGCGTACCCACCCGCACCCCCGAGGTTACGAAGGGGCTCTCGGGGTCGAAGGGGATGGTGTTCTTGTTGACGGTGATGCCCGCCCGCTCCAGCGCCTCCTCGAAGTCCTTGCCGGTCAGGCCCTTCGAACGCATGTCCAGGAGCATCAGGTGGTTGTCGGTCCCGCCGGTCACGAGCGTGAAGCCCTGCTCCATCAGGTAATTCGCCAGGGCCTTGGCGTTCGCCAGTATTTTCTCTTGGTAGACCTTGAACTCGGGCTGGAGCGCCTCTTTGAGCGCCACGGCCTTGGCCGCGATGACGTGCATCAGGGGGCCGCCCTGGATGCCGGGGAAGACGTTCTTCTGCAGCGCGTTGTAGTTGTCCTTGTCGGTGAGGATGAGCCCCCCGCGCGGGCCGCGCAGCGTCTTGTGCGTCGTCGTCGTCGTGTAATGCGCAAAAGGGATGGAGTCGGGGTGCAGTTTTACGGCCACCATCCCCGCGATGTGCGCGATGTCCGCCACCAGCTTGGCCCCCACCTCGTCGGCGATGGACCGGAAGGCCGCGAAGTCTATGAACCGCGGGTAGGCGCTGGCGCCCGACATTATCATCTTCGGCCGGCACTTTTTCGCCAGGTCGCGGATCATGTCGTAGTCCAGCCGGTTGGTTTCCGGGTGGACCTCGTACTGGACCACGTGGTAGAAGCGGCCGGAGAAGTTCACCGGGTGGCCGTGCGACAGGTGCCCGCCACAGGTCAGCGATTGGCCCATCACCGTGTCTCCGGGGTCGCAGCAGGCGAAGAAGACCGCCATGTTGGCCTGGGTGCCGGAGTGGGGCTGGACGTTGGCCCGCTCGGCGCCGAAGAGCTCCTTGGCCCGGTCGCGCGCCAGGCGCTCCGCCTCGTCCACGAACTCGCAGCCGCCGTAGTACCGCTTGCCGGGGTAGCCCTCGGCGTACTTGTTGGTCATCACGGAGCCCATCGCTTCGAGGACGGGGAGGCTGACGAAATTTTCGGATGCGATGAGCTCGATGCCTTCCGCCTGGCGCTTTATCTCGCCGGCTATGGCATCGGCAATCTCAGGGTCGAAGTCACGTAAGAGGGACATGTTATCTCCTAGAATAATATCAAAGTGTTCTCTTATCTAAGTCTTCAAGATAATCAAAAAGCTCAAGCACATAAGAAAGGCTTGAACTTAGGTTGGCTTTATAAGCGTAGATACCTGTATGAGCACACCAATTACGTTTATCGAGTAGGGCTAAAAATGCTATTCTTTCCTTTTCATTTATATATGATATACTCTTTGCAAGTACGATTTGTTGATATTCAGAAGGTAACTCATCTCTTAGTTCTTGAGCGTTATTAATATTACAATACTTTTTATTATTATAACTTTTAATTTTCATACATCCATCAGAACATAATTTTTCTTGAAGAAAATCAATAAAACCTGCCCAAGCCATTACATGGGCAGATTTAAATAAGTCATATTTGTGTTGAATACACTGTATGGATTGATCGAAGAACTCTTTCTGTTTAACAGTTAATAGCTTAAGCCTTTTTAGTGTCTTTGATAACTGTACACTTCTTCTCTTTGATGTTTCGTGAGTAGATAGAATTTCTGTAATTTTATCCTCAAAAGTTTTAACGCTCTTGAGGATTTCTTCAAGACTCTTTGACACAATCTGTATTACTCCTTATCGTAAAGATACTCCCTCATAGCCTTAAAAAGCTCCTGAAACATTTTCGTATCAGCAGATTCGGGAAGCTCAATTTGTATATTGATGGATATCGATGGAATATTAGTATGTATATCTTGTACTGCAACCCCTTGAGAAACAGTCTCGCTTTCTATTTCTACAATTTCTTCCCTTTTTTCAGGTTGACTTTCAAAATCAGCTAGATTGCAGAGAGCCTTAAAAGTTCTAACTACCCTTGTTGCAGTAGATTCATTAAATTTATCTTTTTGCGCTGTAACAATACTTATTAAATCCTTATTGACTTTTATTTGTGCATCAGAAAAATGCTCGAAGAATTCGTTATAAGTATCCTTAATAATGTTAGCCATAACTGCTCTTGCTTGTATTTTATCTCTATAGGCAGTCCAAAGCTCTGTAGGCTTGTTAGATTGATCAATAAATCCTAGTGTTTGCAATAATGTAATAAATCTCATGTGATTTTGATCGTCTTTAAAACCACATTGTTTGATCCATGTTTTATCAACGATTGTTGGTTTACCAACTTCTTGGATCTTGTAAAACAGCTTTTTAATTTCACCAGTTAGTGTAACGTAGAAGAAGGACATTTCTTATCTCCTTAGAAAAGTTCAGCTTATAAACTTACTTTGAATCGATACTGAATTGTCAACACACAACTAAACAGACCATCACTCACTTTAGTACGCTTCTAAGAGTCTGTCAAGCATTAACCCGTCTCCTTCTCAATCCACCCCAGGAACTCCCGATTACCCTCCGTAATGGGCAGGGCGACGATGCAGGGGACCTCGTAGGAGTGCAGGGCCTTGACCCGCTCGGTCAGCGCGTCCACCAGCCTCGCCCGCGTCTTGGCGATGACTACGACCTCCGCCGCCTCCTCGATTTTCCCTATCCAGCGGTAGACGGAGCGGACGCCGGGGAGGATATTAGCACAGGCGGCGAGGCGCTCGACGATTAGGGCGCGGGCGATTTCTTTAGCCTCCGCCGCGTCGGCGCAGGTGATGTAGATGAAGCGGAGGCCCGTGTCGGTGGTGATTCGGAACCCCTCTCCCTAACCCTCCCCCCAGAGGGGGGAGGGGATTTGACCCCTCCCCCTGCCCTCTCCCCCAGGGGGCGAGGGGACGTGCGGAAGCCCTCACCCTTGCCCTCTCCCACAGGGAGAGGGAGGAGCTATTTTTCGAGGTCCATGATTTTGACCACCCGGC
>JAPLSK010000206.1 GCA_026398675.1 bacterium
AGCAAAACGGGCAGGAAACGGGTCATCAATTCCTCCTAAAAGATTGAGCACACCCAGTATATCCGCACGGTTGCGGAATTCCCAGGTTATTTTGCGGCCCCCCTCCCCACCCCCCTCCCCGGCCCGTAGGCGAGCCTCCACCCAGAGGGGGGAGGGAGGCCACTCCGGGACTCAGTCCGCCCAGGTGATGATCAGCCGCGTCGAGTCCTCGCTGTCCACCCAAGCGTGGTACGTCCCACCGGCCTTTATCCGCGGCAGCATCACGGGCGAAACGCACTGCAGGTATTCCCGCACCCCGTAGCTCGGCAGCCCCTCGGGCATCACCGCCAGGTCGAAGATGTAGAAGGGGTCGTTGTTGAACTGGATGCCCGCCGGCTTGAAGTCCAGAATCTTCACCCTGGCCGGTCGTCCGCCGCTCTTGAGCATGTCCAGGCGGGTCTGCTGACGCAGGAAGAGCGCCCCGGCGTCCATGCGGTTGATGCTCTCACGCATGGTGGGCATGGGCGGGAGGTCCTTGGTGGCCACGGCCACCTTCCCCAAGACCCAGACCATCAGCAGTCCGCCGGCGATGAGCGCCCCGCCGGTTATCCAGAGGACGACCTGGGCCATCGGCACGAAGAACCCCGCCACACCGACGCCCGCGCCGATCACGGCCATGATCCAGCCCGCACCGCCTTTTCCGGCCATCCCGCCTCCTATCGTAATCGGACGCTACTTGGAGAACTCGTTGTAGAGGTTCCCGTAGCGCGTCCGCACCGCCATGTGCTGGCCCATGCGCGCCACCCAGCCGTTCTGCACGACCTGCCATTTGCCCGACGGCACGCCCATGCTCTCGGCGAAAGTGTTGACCTGCTCGACGCCCAAGATGCCTTTTTTCAACATCATAGCGGAGATTTCGGCGTACTTGTCCACGGTGACGCTCTCGATGGGGGCCCACATCGGGTCGTTCAAGTCCACGGGCCGATTGGCGTCGTCCTGGGCTTTCTGGGCGGCGGCCTGCTGCTCCTGCGCCGCCTTGCTCATCTCGTTGGCGCCCTTCATCATATCACCGAAGTTCTTCATAATGCCCATCTTGAACCCTCCCTTGGTCGGATTATGGAACCGTTCGACGGACCGCCGTTCAGACGGCGTGTTTATGCCAGATGTCGTTGATTTCGGAGACCTTATCCACGGTTTCCAGGCTCACCGTGACGACGCGCTCCAGGAGCCGAATCACGAAATCGTCTTTGGCGGGGTAAGCGCGGAACTGGTCGCAGACCCATTCCACGGCGCTCCGGTTGCCGAGCCGGTATTCCAGCGCCTTCGGCGGCAATCCTCGCAATGTTAATATTTCATTGTACCGAACGACCGTTCGGTCCCTGGAGTCCAGGCGCAGCTTGGGGCAGGCCCAGTCGAACTCTTCGCCTTTTGTGGATTTCTCGATGCGTTTCAATTCGTAGGGTTTCGCCGCTTCGTAAGTCAGGTGCACCTTCGCCAGCTCTTCCCCCAGCTCGGCGAGGCGAACAAATGTTCGGCGATCGCCCAAAAGGGGAATGCGGGGGAGGGATTTTTTCAGGTTTCGCTCGTATTTTTCCCGGTAGCCTTTGGCATGGAGGAGGGCGTAGGTGTAGTGGAAGATTTTCCACGGGGATGCGGGGCCGAAGGCCGGGTCGGCGGCGTCGGCCTTCTGGTCGTAGAAGTCGCCCGCCAGGCCGTAGCGGGTGCGGAAGAGCTTGACACCCCAGGGCGTGACGTTCAGCCGCCGGTTCGAGCCGTCCTCGTCATATACATATAGCGGGAAGCATTGGGCCTTTTCGTATGCAAAATCAAAGGAGGTAATATGGTTGGTAATTAATGTTCCAAATGGCATTCTGTTACCAACACCGGCTACGGTAATAACCCGGTTCTCACGCTCAGTCTTCGATGTGGGTAGAAATTGGTGCCAAAGATATACGCAGTTATTCCATATTCGATCATAATAGATACGTTTGTGAGTAAATGGACGATAGAGTGTATGCCGCACATGAGCCGGCTGATATTCCGAATAATGCTCATTCACCAACCCATTCTTTAAAGTCCTATCCCAATTGATTTTGTCTTTATCTTTTATAACCCAGTTGTCTAAATCGGCACCCGTTGGACGTCCCGATCTTTTCCATCGGTCAATTTCCAAATTATATAATTCCATCATTTTCTTTACGCGCTGTTCCAGTTGCCAATCGTCGAAGTTATATACCACATCGTCACGGCTAGACATCACACCACACGAATATGTATTAAAGATAGACTCAGCCTGCTGAAGCTTCTTGGTCTTCTCCTCCTTGTTACCAATTGAAGCAAGAGAATCAAAATCGTTATCAGGTACAAACCACTCCCGACCCTCACCGGGAGGCAGCAGCTTCCAACATTTAACATGACTATAATTACCACTGTTGTCTAAAAAGTCTAACTTAGCACTTTTACTCCAGCCTTCCTCCACACTCGCGTATCGTAAATCACATTTACCCCCACCTTTTTTCTTAACGAAAATCGTTATCCCTACACCAACTTTAATCCCGAATACGTTGCCGCCCTCACCAAGGCGGGCGTTGCCACCCAAATCAAGATGATAGATGTTGGAATAGTCATTAAGCAGATGTTTACGTAGACCATCGGCGGCGATACCTTCGATGAAACTATTATTTGAAATAAAGCACACAATGCCTTCATCGCCCACCCTATCCGTAGCCCAGCGGATGAACTGGACGTAGGGGTCGTAGAGCTTATTCTTTAGTGTTGCCTTTGAGTCTTTCGCGTATGTATCCCGAATACGTTTCTCAATAGCGGGGTGGGGGATATTCTTCGCGTTTAAGTTCTCGGATTCCTGCTGTGTGTTGTACGGCGGGTTGCCGAGGATGACGGTTATCTCCGCCTTCTCCTGCGCGTGTACCCGCTCGGCGTTGGCGGGGGAGAAGCCTTCGAGCAACGGCTGCTCCTCGACGGTGTTCAAAAGGAGCGTGTCGGTGAAGCAGACGCCGGGGAACGGTTTATCCGTGCCGGTTAAATCCTTATAGGTGGCTTCGATGTTCAGCCCCGCGATGTAGTACGGCAGGAGCAGTATCTCGTTGGCCCAGAGCTCGTGGAGGTATTTCCGCTCCAACGCCGAAGGCCGCAGGGCCTTTATTTTCTTGAGCACCGCGACGATGAAGTTGCCGGTCCCCGTGCAGGGGTCGAGGATGTGAACGCCGGTGTCGGCCAGCGACTTGGAAAAATGCTCGCCCAGGGCGGCCTCGACGGAATTGACGATGAAGCGGACGATGGGCTGCGGGGTGTAAACGATGCCGAGGCGGTCGGCGTCCTTGGGCGAATAGACGTTGAGGAACGGCTCGTAAACCTTGGTGAGGAAGTCCTGCTTCTCGGAGAAATCGTTGACCAGGTCGGCGTAGGTTTCGACGGCGCGGAAGTACTGATCGAGTCCGGCCATGTGGCGGTCGCGGGAGGGGGCGTCGCCGAGGAAGGCGTCCACGAGGTTCTCCAGCTCGCGGGCGACGGCGTTGGTCTGGCGGAATCGGTCGTAGCGGAAAACGCGGCGG
>JAPLSK010000207.1 GCA_026398675.1 bacterium
GGGTAGGCGGCGTAGAGGACTAGCTCGAACGTTTCCGCGGGGAGAGTGATCGCCTCCGTGGGGCCGAATCGGGAGACCGACCCGTCGGCCTCGGTGACCTCCAGCCAGTAGCAATACTCGACACCCGGCTCCACGCCCCGGTCGAGGTATCTTGATGAATCGCCGGGCAGATTGCCCGATATAATCTCCGGCTCGCCCTCGCCCCGCAGGACGCGCACCCCGGTCGGTTCCTCGCCCGAGAGGCGCCAGTTGACTAAAACGCCCTCGTCGGTCGCGCCCGCGCCGAAGTCGGCGACGTCCACCCCGCCGCCCAGGTCCACGTCGAAGTACCAGTCCAGCTCCGCGGCCCAGTACTCCCCGCCCTCCGAGTCCAGCGATTTCACCCGCCAGTAGATGCGGTCCCCATCCTCTAGGCCGCCGGATAACGTATACTCCGACTCTTCAATATCCGTGATTTCGTTATAGGTGATGAACTCCGGGTCTTCGCCCCACCAGAGGATGTAGGATTCCAGGCCGGGTATCTCTTGGTCCTGCCAATCGAAGGTCAGGGGAAAGGCGTCCACAACCTCGCCTTTGGCGGGGCTCAGGAGATGGAAGAAATCCGTGTCGAAGAACCAGTCCGTCTCGACGGCCCAGTTCTCGCCACCCCCCCCGTCAATGGATTTCACCCGCCAGTAGATGCAGTCCCCGTCCTCGATTCCTCCCGGTATCGTATACTCGGATATGGAAATACCGGTCACCTCATTATAGGTTTCGAATTTATAATCGGTCCCCCACCATAGGGTGTAACTCTTGTGGTCGGGGTCGGAAGTATCCCCCCAATCCAAAAGCGGCATCGCCGTCTGGACGACCTCGTACATCTCGGGAGCTAAAAGGTGAAAACTATAGGGGTCGTACCAGGCGTATTTGAGGGCATAATACGTATCATCTTGATACGCTATGTGGGGTTTGTCGGAGGAGTCCAGCGCCAGCGAGTTGATCCAACCCACTTGGTCCTCCGAGTCCACGGTCTCTATCAGCCATTCGTCGCCGTCCAAACTGGCGTATTTGACGTCATAGGCGGGGGCATAGTAATAACTGATGTGGGGGTATTCGGAGGAATCCAGCGCCAGAGAAATACTGCCCCCTCCCTCCGAGCCCACGGTCTCGAGCAACCATTCGTCGCCGTCCCAGCGGGCGTATTTCAATCTAACTTTACCTGATACAGTTCCCTCATACGCGATGCGGGGGTAACCGTATAAGTCCAACGTCAAAGAGGTGCAGTAGAAATTCCCCGAGTCCACGGTCTCGATAAGCCATTCGTCGCCATCCCAACTGGCGTATTTGAGACATTGGGAATAATCGCAGTAAGATATATGTGCGTTGTTGTTGGAATCCAGCGCCAGGGATGGGAAGCCGTATACACTTCCCGCCGAGTCCACCGTTTCTATCCGCCAGGCGTTGCCGTCCCAGCTCGCGTACTTGAGATTATCGTTGGAATAATCGATATAAGCGATGTGAGGGCGGTCGGAGTCATCCACCGCCAAACAGTTGCATGCGCCCACCTCACTACCCGTGTCCACCGTCTCGATAAGCCATTCGTTTCCGTCCCAGTGGGCGTACCTTATAGCCCTGTTGTCGCTGTCGTAATACGAGATATGCGGGTGGGCGGAGGAATCCAGCGCCAAGGAGGAATACAAACCGACATAGCCCTCCGAGTCCACGGTCTCTATCCGCCAGACGATACCATCCCAATGAGCATATTTAAGGTCAGCGCTGATAGGAGTGTAATAGGAGATATGGGGGTCGCCGGTGGTGTCTAATTTCAGGGAGGGATTCTGGGGGTTTAAACCCGCGTCCAAGCTCACAAAGCGCCACTCGCCGGCCGAGGAGACGGACGCCAGGAACAAAAGGATTACCATTGGGCGAAGCGCTTTCATTACACGCCCCCTTTTACTCTTCCTTTACGTAGCTAATCTAGTCTGGAAATAGTCGAGTGTCAAGGGCTAAACTGAAAAAATTTAAAATAAGTCACATTTAGTCTTCAATTCAACCTTGACAGACGCGAAATTCCGGACTATTTTAAAACTAGGATTCTTGGAAAAGTACAACCCAAGCCACAAAGGAGAAAGTGATGAAAAAGCTGTACATAGTGCTCCTCGCCGTAATCGCCGCCGGCGTAATCGCCCTGGTGGCCGCTCCGACGCCGTCTCCACGGACGACGAGGTGAAACCGCTGGCCGTGAGCAATTACGCAGTGTACGGAACGGTTTACGATAGCCAGGAGCAGCCTGTAAAAGGGGTGTGGGTACTGGTGTACAAAAGGGAAGAATCAACCGACCCCTGGTTTTACATTTCTAGGGCTCAAACAAACAATCATGGCCAATACGAGTTCCACCTGTTGGGCGGCTGGCCGGCGGGTTGGGATGGCAAGGTTGACTGCACAAACGACGATATTACCGCAGCTACCGATTTTCCCATCTATCCGGAAGAAGGGCCGGTCGAAGCGGATATTTGGCTACCAATTTAGGGACAAACTAAATCTACCGGCACATCCGGGAGAATAATAAGGCGGGGCCGACCCCGCCTTTGTTCTAATCACTTTTGACCCGGCTCACTGGCTGTAGTCGTAGAACCCCTTGCCGGACTTTCGGCCCAGGCGGCCGGCGGCCACCATCTTCTTGAGCAGCGGGCAGGGGCGGTACTTGGAATCGCCCAGCCCCTCGTGGAGAACCTCCATGATGTCCAGGCAGACGTCCAGGCCGATGAGGTCAGCCAGGGCCAAAGGCCCCATGGGGTGATTCATCCCCAGCCGCATGACGCCGTCAATCGCCTCCGGGGTGGCCACGCCCTCCATCACGGCGTAGACCGCCTCGTTGATCATCGGCAGGAGGATGCGGTTGGAGACGAAACCGGGGAAGTCGTTGACCTCGATGGGCTCCTTGTCGAGCTTCTTGGCGAGCTCGACGACGGCGCCCAGGGTTTCGTCGGAGGTGTCCAGACCGCGGATAACCTCGACCAGCTTCATCATGGGCACCGGGTTCATGAAGTGCATGCCGATGAACTTGGCCGGGCGCTTGGTGTATCCGGCCAGCTCGGTGATGGGGATGGTGGAGGTGTTGCTGGCGAAAAGGGCATTCGGGCCGCAGACCTCCTCCAGCTTGGCGTAGAGGTCCTTCTTGACGCCACGATCCTCGAAGACGGCCTCGATGACCAGGTCGGCGCCGGCGCAGTCCTTCAAGTTCGTGGAGCCCTTGATGCGGCCGAGGGTCGCCTGCTTGTCGGCCTCGGTTATCTTCTCCTTCTTGACCATGCGGTCCAGGTTTTTGCCGATGGCGGCCAGGCCCTTGGCGAGGCAATCCTCGCACTGGTCCACCATGACGACGTCGTAGCCGCTCTGGGCGCCGACGTGGGCTATACCAGCGCCCATCGTCCCGGCGCCGATGACGGCGATTTTCTTGATGCTCATGGGCTGCTCCAATGGGTTGGTGTTGCTTTTGAAAAACGAAACGACGGGAGCCCGTCAGATGCCGGCGGACTCGTCGTATTCGGAGAAGTATCCGAAGAGCGGCTTGGCGTCCTTGGGCGAGGCGGCGAGGAGCTTCTCGTTGGCGGTGCGAAGGCGGAAGGATAGGACCTTGACCACCCGCACGGTGATCTTCAGGGACGCGATGGGGTCGGTCTCCATGAGCCTCAGGAAGTTGTCACGCTCCAGGATTAAAAGCTCGGTGTCGGAACCGGCCACGACGGGTGCCGAGTGGGGCCCGCCGTCGAAGAGGCTCATCTCGCCGAAGAAGTCGCCGGGGCGCAGCACGGCCAGGATGAGATCGTCGGCCTCGGGCCGGTCCTTGATCACCCGGACCTCGCCCTCGACTATCATGTACAGCCCCTTGCCGGCCATGTTCTCCTCGACGATGCGCTGGCCGGCGGTGAACCGCTCGCGCTCGAGGTGCTCGGACAGTAAGCGGAGCTCCCCCTCCTCCATGGATTCAAAGAACTGGAACTTTTTCAGGGCGTCTATGGCATTCATGGAATCCCCCGCGGGTTGAAGCGAAGGAATCATACCAGAAAGAGCGGCCTTTGTCACAACTTGAGCTCGCGCCGGGTGGCGTCCTATCATCTAAATCGATTGAC
>JAPLSK010000208.1 GCA_026398675.1 bacterium
GGAGGTCCGGCAGGCGGTCCAGTAGCGCCGCGTCCGCCGCGACGGGCAGGCCGCACAGGTCGTCCAGGGTGACCTTGCTCGGCCGCTCCGCCACGGGCTGCGGCGTTATCCTCGACAGGTCTATCTCGGGGTAACGGCTCATTTTTATTTTGGGTCGGTCACGGTGATTGTAGCAAAAAGGTCGGGTCGGGGGCTATCGGGAGGGTTTCATCTTCCCGGCCTTGGCCCGCAGGCGCCCGCGGACCTTCTCATCCGTGAGCTCGCGCAGGGCGTCGGCGGCGATCCAGCGCGCCGCCATCGAGTCCCTTTTCGCGATTTTCACCGCCGTTTTCACCGCCGCGGCGTTCAGCGCGAGGTTGCGCTTGCCTATCTGACGCAGGGCCCAGTTGACGGCTTTCTTGACGAAGTTGCGCCCGTCGTCCGATGCCCGTTCGATGAGCGGCAGGTGTTCCAGGAACTTGCCGTCGGGCGCTTTTTTGTCGTGGACCGCCAGGGCGGCCAGGAGGGCGAATCCGGCCCGCCGGACGAACTCCTCCTCCCGCCCCGCCCACTCCGGCACCTTGGCCCAGGCGAAGGGCGTCCGGTCCACCAGGTTCGAGCAGCACTGGTCCACCAGGTCCCAGGAGTCGAACCCGCCCGCCCAGTGCTCCAATTGCTCAATTTCTCCGGCCATGACGACCAGCCACTCGATCTGTATCGCCGCGAAGAGGGCGGCGACGACCCACAGGCCGACCCTCCTTTTTCTCGAATTTTTCAGCGTGACCCAGAAATCGCCCCCCCGCCGGAGACGACCGGCGAACACCGCGGCCACGACCGCCAAAAGCGGCGTGGTGGGGATGTGGTACACGGGGTGGGAGAAGCTGACGAAGTAGGGCAGCGCGTAGAGCAACGAGATTCCCAGGAGCACCGTCAGGGCGTCCCTCCCCGGCAGCGCCTTGCCCCCCGCGAAGAGCGCCGCGACGACCGCCCCGGCGATGCCCACGTAGAACGCGCCGTCGGCCGCGATGGCCGCCAGCCCCACCCACAGCGGCAGGCCGAAAATTTTTACGAGGTACGAGCCGGTGAAGCTGTCGGTGGCGAGGTAGGTCCGCACGCGGCTCAAGCTGCGCACGAGGAAGAGGTCCGGCCGCCCGGCTATCTCCCCCCAGGCCACCGCCGCGTAGCGCCCGCTCCGCAGGTGCGCCGGCAGCGTGTCTATCTCGACCACCAGGCGTCTGAAGTTGGCGGGCCACCCGGATTCGACGCCCGCGTGCGACCCCAGCCACCAGGTCTTGTAAAGCGGCGTGTACGGGTTGTTCCCCAAAAAGAGGTTCCACGTGTTGGCCTCGTTGATGAAGACGAAGTGGCCGGTCATGTTATCCGCGACCAGGAGCCAGAGAGCGACGACGCCGACCGCCGGCAGGAAGGCCGCCAGCGGCGGCAGCGGCTTCTTCAACTTCACCGCCAGATAGACCGGCACCCCCGCGAGGAGGACGAGGCTCGTGGGCCGGATGAGCGCCGTGAAGCCCAGGACGCACCCCAGGATGACCGCCGTGCCGGTCCCCGCCCCGCGGACCAACCGGAGGGTCAGCCAGGCCGCCGCGGTAACCCCCACCGCCGTCGGGAGCTGGGTCAGCGTGTCCACCGAGTTGAGGATGTAGCACGGGTAGAGGGCGAAGGCGATGAGGAAGAGGTTGGCGCCGAAGCGGGCCGCCCCCGCGCCCTCCGGGGTCCATTTCTCCTCCCGTGACGCGTCCAGAACGAGGCGGTACCCCAGGAGCGCCAGCGCCAGGAACCACAAAAGCATCGAGGCCCGGGCGAGGAACTCGCCGGAATTCAGGCGCCCGAAGATGGAAAGGAAGAGGGGCAGGCCCGGGGGCCACTGGGGGGTGTAGCTGGTCCCCGTGGCGAGATACCCGGCTTCCTTGAAGTAGCCCGAGGCGTCCGAGATGAGGGGCTGGTCGGCGACGAGGAAGAGGACCCCGAGGCGCAGTGCGACCGCCAGGAGGAGTATGACCCACCCCGCCCGCCGGTCTTCGAGAAGATTAAAGAAATTCCTTCTTTCGGGGTTAATCAACGTCAATTAAGATGATCATTACCGGAACGGCAGGGTAGTGGCGCCTAAGTCTTTCGATGTCTGTAATTAATTGTTCACCATAGGATACGCCTGTGGACATCTCCTTAAAAAGACTGTGGCTTGGCACTATTTCAACGCCAACATCGGTCTTGTTTTCATTAAAAAAGTATTGGAATTTTGACATATCGTAGAACATAGAGAAATATTTACCAAATTGTACTTCAATTAAAACCTTCCCTTTTACGAAATCGATCTCCTTAGAGCCTTTCTCCAATTTTATATCACTATTTGGTATATCACGTGTATACGTTTCTTTTAATTTTGTGTAACCCATCTTTTTAAATTCACTATTGAATTGGTCATTCATGCCTGAAGGATCGTAAAGAAGCTTGCCTTTCATGGTTTTCTCTTCACTCACTTTAGTGCGTTTAGCTTTAACTATCGAGATAACCTGGTATATCTCCTTTAGATGAACGGGATATCTTACCTGCAGTATCTCGGCGCCGCCCAAATGCGAGTAGATATAGACCACCTTCATAGCTTCTCCTTGGTCCCTGTGTGCAGTGTCAAGCTTGATTGATAATCCGCAAAGGTAAGTATCTTCGGTGGTATATTGTTCGGGTTGCTTGGGTTATACACTTCCCTTATCATCGGTCTTATTTTCAGTTTACCATTTTCCGCTAACCGTAATCTTTCCTTTGTGATTTCAATGTATTTATCTACCATTTCAGCTCCGATGGCTTTTCTACCGTTGGCTATAGCTGCAATAGCCGTAGTTCCGACTCCGAGGAAGGGATCGAGCACCCAATCCCCTTCGTCCGTCATGGAAAGGATTAACCTCTCGACTAACTCAACGGGGAATTGGCACGGGTGCTCCGTTTTTTCGACGTGGTTTGCTTTTACGTTGGGTATCTCCCAAACGTCGGATGGATTTTTACCGAGGGGGTTGCCAGAAAGTTGTCACTTTTTAGGACCTTTGAAATACTTCTTCTTCGGATACTTTTGGGGTACTCGGATGGGATCGAGATTGAATGTGTAGTTCTCGCTCTTGGTGAACCACAGTATAACCTCGTATCTGCCGGAAAACCTTTTTGAGGCGTGTAGACCGTGTCCGAAGTACCAGACGATTCTATTTCTAAGTGATAAACCTAAAGAATCGAAAATTGGGTATAAGAGCACATCCAGGGGTATGATACCACCGTTCTTTACGTAATTTCCAACCTGCCAACAGATACTGCCGGTTTCATCGAGAACCCTCACACACTCCTTTATTACTTCCGACTGTTGCTCGACGTACTCTTGAATGTCTAGCTTTTTCTCGTATTCCTTACCGATGTTATAAGGTGGCGACGTAACGACCAGTTTAATGTAGTTGTCAGGGATGGTCTGTAATAATCCCATGCAATCACCATGATAGAGAACGAAGTCGGCTTTAGGATTAAAGCAGGAATATATCTGAATAGACACGGTTTATTTACCTCCGCACGTAGTCCACGTAGTCGCCGATTTCCAGGCGGGTGGTGGCGCCCAGGACCAGGCAGGTCGCCGTGGAGTCGGTGACCTTCAACACCCCCAGCGTCCCAATCTCCTCGTCGGGTAGCCGGACCGCCTCGAGGCTGGCCGGGTCGTCCACGGTGCGCCCGGAGCGCCAGACGATGACCCTCGAACCGGGCTCGAGGCCCTGGTCCGACCCCCAATTGATGTAGACCACGTTCCCCTGGGCGGCGTAGCTGCGGCCGTCGCGCTCCCAGCAGACGTACCCCCGCTCGGCGAGCGCCTCCTCCTCGGACCCCCACACCGGCGGCTCGACCCCCGTGCGGAAGCGGAGAAACTCGTCGTCTATCTCCTCGCGGAAACGTATCTTGTCGCCGATGAGGATGGCCTCGTTGCAGGAGATGACCTTGGCGCGGCTGACATCGGGGTAGACGTCGGTGACCTCGATGACGCCGACGTTCTGTATGAGGCGGCCCACGTCTATGCGCGAGTCGGGGATGACGATGCGGCCCTTGTCGCGGTAGACGAGGAACTGGGCGCCGGGGTAGAAGCCCTCGTCGTCGCCGCCGGAGATGTACACCTCGTCGTAGAGGGCGACCATGGTGCGGTCCTCGTCGGCGGAGGCGACGATGTGGGCCAGCTCCCAGTACTCGTCTATATCGGGCACCACCATGCCGCCGTATTCCAGCAGGCGCCGCCAGAGACCGACGAGCTGCTCCCGCGTCAAGGCCACGATGGGCTCGTCGTCGCGGATGCGGACCTGGATGCGCGCGGGGAGGTCGGGGGGGACGTTGGGCGGGATGTAGATCTCCTCGCCGGGGTAAATCCAGTGCGGGTGCTCCACTATCTCGGGGTTGGCCTGCCAGATGAGGGGCCAGAGCCAGGGGCTGCCCAGGAATTCCTCGGCCAGGTCCCAGAGGGTGTCGCCGCGCTGGACGGTGTAGACGCGGTCGGGGTCCAGTTGGCCGCCGCCGGCGGCCAGGGCGGTCATCAAAATCAGGGCGACGACGAGAACGGGTGTCTGGCGGCGCATGGCATCTCCCGGCGGAGTTTCCATGATGAGTTTAGCCCCCCCGCGGGGCCGGGTCAAGCGTCCGGCAAGGGGCTTAAGCCCATTTTCTCCTCTCCCTTGCCCCCGCGGGGCCGGGTCAAGCCGAGCTACTCCAGGCACTGCGATACCCCGACCAGGGCGACGCCGGCCTCCCGGGCGTAGGAGATGACCTCGCGGATCGCGTCGAGGGTGGCGTCGCGGTCGTGGCCGATGACGACGACGGGCCCGTCGCGCTCGAGAGCGAGGTCCACGGCGCGCTTTAGCTCTTTGACCACGGAGCGGCGGGCGGGGTCGTTGTCCAGAAAAATGTCCCGGCGGGCGTGGGGCAGGCCGTACTCCGCGGCCATGTCCGCCGCCACCGAGGTGTGGTACGTCACCGAGTCCACGAACCACAGGCCCCGGCCGGAAATCTCGGCGAGGACGACGCCCATGCAGCGGCGGTCGGAGGTCAGCTTGGAGCCCATGTGGTTGTTGACGCCGTCCACGGGGCCGACGTCGTCCAGGGCCCGGCCGACGAGGCGGCGAAGCTCGTCGTCGGTCATGTAGGTGTAGAGCGCGCCGGGACCGGGGTTTTCATTTCCCAGCGGCTCGCAGGGGAGGTGGAGCATGACCTCTCGCCCGGCCTCCCGGGCGGCCTGCGCCACCGCCCGTGAGTACGCGCGGTACGGCATCACCGAGGGGGTCACGGGCAGGTCGAGGATGCCCGTTATGCTGGGGTCGCGCCCGCCGCAGTCGTCTATGATAATGGCCAGGCGCGGGCCGCGGGGGAGCACCACGGGCCAGGTTATCACGAGGCGGAAGTGCTCCGGGCCGCCTTCGGGACCGAAGCGCATGGTCAGCTCGCGGCGTCCGGGCAGCTCGCGGACCTCGTGGGAGAGGACCACGGCGCCCAGCTCCCCGGCGCGCCCGGCGGCGGACTGGGCCAGAAGCTCGGCCTCGTCGGCGTCCGCGGCGGTGACGCCGAGCTCGGGCGCGGGGAGGCGGTTGGGCGGGCCGACGGGCCGCCGGTCCAGGTGGAGCGGGAGGACGAGGGCGATGTCCGCCTCACCCTTGACCGGTTCGGGTAGTACCGGTCGCGGGGCGCGTGCGCAGCCGGAATACAAAAGGCAGAGGGCGAGTCCAAAAAGGGCGAGCCTTCGGGCCCGCCTCGTTTTCGGTCCGTACCTGTCCAAGTCCCGGGGTATCGTCGTCCCCTAGTCGGAGTGGTCCGGGGCGCTTTCCACCACCGAACGGCCGCGGCTCAAGAACACCACGTTGAAGAGGTAGAGCACAAGGATGGTCACGGCGGCGCACAAGATTATCGCCTCGACCATGTTCAGCTCCACCGTGGCAATCACCTCGCCCTTCCCCAGGGCGGCGGCCTCGTTCCTGACCCAGTCCTCGGCAATCGGGGCCGGTCCCGTGGGGAGCACGACGTCCTTCTCCTTGGCGGCGACGCGGGCCTGGGCCGCGGCCAGCTCCTCCTCGTACGCCGCCTGCAAGCGCGCCTTCTCCGCTACGATCCGGTCGTAGACCGTCTGGGCGCCGTAGTGGTCCACGTAGATGCGTTGGTAGTTCATCTGGGCGAAGAAATTGTCCCCGCCCAGGGGAACCAGGAACGGCTTCTCCGCCGCCGTGATCCAGAGGTAATCGCCGACCGCCAGGCCGGCGAGGAGCACGATGAGGACTATCACCTGCCAGACCTTGTTCGCGCCGAGGAAGTTCATTTGTTCTCCATCAGGAGTCGGTATCAAATCTTCATTGCCCACTAGGTAAGTTTAGTTTATCGAAGAATGCTTTATTTCTTTTTTCTGAATCATTAACTAATTTATTATATGAAATTACTTCAACATATGCATGTTTATTTGGATTATAACCAAAATAGCCAATTTGATCAGGTGTTTTGTAAAATGCTGCCGCTTCCGCCCACCGGACTAGATTAGATGTTATATCACATATAATGTAGCAGTAAAATGGTATGTTTTCCCCAATTGAAATTGGCCGCCCATCAATAGTTTGCTTCCTTCTATTTTTTATATCATCTATGTAGTCATATACTTGTGTAATTGGGTTTTCTTTTTCGCTATAATCCTTTCTTTGCGGCCTTTTAAATTCAATTATAGTTATCGAACTATAGGGAGCATTATTACCTTCAGTAAATGCATGAGCTTTGTCGAAGATAATTATATCAGGACGTTTTTTTGATGTAGATCCACCAACAGTATTGGATAATGGCTTATCTGAGGCAAGATAAGTGTGAAATGCTAACCTTTCATCAATTATCCATAAATTGTGTTTATCAAAAGGAATATCATCGGATGTTTTTCCCATTGGAAATATTATATTATGAATTCTATCTTCTGTTTTATATTTTTTTCCCTCAACACGTGAAAGCTGTATTTTTAAAAATTTCAAAACCACCTTTCTATGAAGTACATATCTAGCTAAATCTGTCTTGTGCAGATCGGAAATATTATTAAATACTTCTTCAAATTGACCTTCATATTCTTCGATTTCGTTTCCGTCTTCATTTTGCTTAAAAAGTTCATCTGTTTCAATATGTGTCTTTTCTAAAAGTTGTAAATATCCTTTATATAATTCACGGTCCATATCAGAATTAGTTGCATCAGGCTCAACGCGCTCTATTGAATCTTTTAGGTGGTTGATTATTGGCCTATAGAAAACCCCCTCATTTTGAATGAAAGAATTAACACGCTGTTCTTTTTCTTGAGCAATTATATCTGTAAGCGGCTTGAGGTAATTAGAACATTTATATTGAACTTCTGAAATAATGTCTCTATAGGTAATTTCATCAATAAATCCATCAGGGTCATCAACTATGTTAAAGTCTGATCTGTCTGATTTAACGTTCTCATCTAAATATTCACCCTTTAAGTAAGCACCGTAAACAAATTCTTTGCCTTCAGAACCATTAAATCGTTTAGGGAGATTTTTTATACCAGAAAGTTTAATAGATCGAACAACTCTTTCATCGGCGCAAAGGTAGAGATAGTGATCATTCAAATGAGAAGTATAAAGAAGTAAATGACAGAGTTCAAAGTTATGCCCTTTGATATTTAATTTCTCGTCTTGGCTTGATTTAGTATTCTCAATAAATAAATTATTTATCGTAATTTCATTTAATTCATCCTGAATTTTAACGAAAGGGCAATTATCTGAACGAAAACTGCTCAGAAATTCTTATAAAATAAACCGTGCAATAACATCTAAACGTTTTCTACTGATATACTTCTGATATTTATTTTTAATAAGGCAAAGTCTCAAATCGGTACCAGAAGTACACGCTTCAATTTTATCAAGGGTATAATGCGTAATACCTTCCTGTGAAAAAGTAAATTTTCTTTCAAAGCACTCTCCATTATTAACATACTTACTTGAAATGACTGCACGTTCAAATACAACAAGCCATGTAAAACGCCCTATCCCCTTTCCACCTCGGGTTTGTTTATATGTTGTATCGGCTGTTAAAAAGGCTTCATAATTCTCATCATTCATACCTATACCATTATCAGATATAACAAATTCAACAATATTACCAGTGCCCGGTTCAACTTCATCAAGTAGTGAAGGCTCTCTTGTGGCAGTTATAAGTATTTCTCCATTTGGAACTTGAGCATCCTCGATTGCGTGAAATGAGTTTGATATTGCCTCAAAAACAGGCATTAGAGGTTTTCCTGTAGAGACAAACGTATTGCGAATTAGACCTCGGATATCAGCTTGCA
The DNA here is from genome assembly GCA_026398675.1 of bacterium. Taxonomy (NCBI): domain Bacteria; species bacterium. The sequence continues at coordinate 8,324 of JAPLSK010000208.1, forward strand.
TGGTTTTCATTGAACACCCTAAGTAAAGTAGGCAATGAGTATGGCAAGTTAGTGATTAAGTTTAAACCTAATCACTAGAGTTAGGGTTTTTGAAAAATTCTAGAAGTCGTCCAGGCGCATGGGCATTATGAGGCAGAGGTATTCGTCGCTCCCCTCGCCCTTCAAGAGGCCCGGCCGGAGGTTTTCCAGGAGCAGCAGCTCGATTTCCGGTGCGTTGGTGGCCTTGAGGGCGTCGCCGACGTAGCGGGCGTTGAAGCCGATTCGCAGCGGCTCGCCCTCGTAGGTCGCCTCCACCGTCTCCACGGCCTCGCCCTGCTCGCTCTTGCCGGTCACGCGGATGACGTTCCCCTCGAACTCGTAGGAGACGCGGTGGGATGTCTCGTCGGCCATGAGGGCCACGCGGCGGGTGGCGTCCTCGAAGAGCCCGCGGTTGATCCGCGCCTGGCGGGGGAAATCCTTGGGGATGAGCTTGTCGTAGTCGGGGTACTCGCCCTCGATCAGGGAGGCGGTGAGGATGGTGTCGGCGAAGGCGGCCACGATGTGGCCGGGGCCGAGGGAGAGCTCCACCTTCTCCACCTTGGCGGCCAGCTTGTCCATCTCGACCACCGCTTTGGTGGGGACGATGCCGGCGAAGTCCAGCTCCACCCCGTCGTCGAGGGTTCGGGCGCTCTTGGCCAGCCGGCGCCCGTCGGTGGCGACGAAGGTCAGCTCCCGCCCCTTGGCCACCACGTACACCCCGTTCAAGAAGTAGCGGGTTTCGTCGTAGCTGACGGCGAAGATGGTCTGGCGCATCATTTCGCGCAGGGTGTCGGAGACGACGGCGAGCGAGCTTTCGGGCGAAATCTCCGGTCGGGGCGGGAACTCGTCGGCGTCTATGCCCACCAGGGAGAAGCGGGAGTTCTCGCACCTGACCGTGCAGCCGGTGCCCTCGGTGGAGAGGGTCACCTGGGCCTCGGGTAGCTCGCGCAGGATGTCGGTGAGCTTGCGCGCGGGAAGTGTCAGCTCGCCGCCGGTGGATACCTGGGCGGAGGTTTTACAGCTCACCCCCACCTCGAGGTCGGTGGCGGAGAGGTGCAGGCGCCCCTCCTCGGCGTCGGCCTTCAAAAGCACGTTGGAGAGCACCGGAAGAGGCGGGTTCTTCTTGACTACGCCGGCCACCATGGCCAGGGTGTCGAAGAGTATGCCTCGGGAACAGCTGAACTCCATCTAACTCCTCCCCGTCTGGGAGATTTTTTAACGCCCTGAACGTTCCACCGTGGACAACGGCCCAGTCGAGCCCATCAAGCTTCTCCCCTTGTGGGAGACTTTTTAACGCCCGGATCGTTCCGTTGTGGAGAGTAACCAGTCGGACCCAGCGAGCTTCACCCCGTCCGGGAGATTTTTTTTTAACGCGCCTGAACATTCGGACGGCCTTACCGGGGGCCGGAGTCGGGGTCGTCCGTCAATATTCGGACGGCCTTACCGGGGGCCGGAGTCGGGGACGTCCGTCAATATTCGGACGGCCTTACCGGGGGCCGGAGTCGGGG
>JAPLSK010000209.1 GCA_026398675.1 bacterium
ATGGCACGCTGGCGGCTGAAACCTCTGGACATCCCGCTGGCCGTCGTGCTCTCGGCGGCGGCGGTGATTCCCTGGATGCTCCCCGATGAGCCGGGCGCCGTGGCGGTCGTCACTTACACCGGCGGTGAGCTCCGCGTCGGCCTCGACGAGACGCGGACCTTGGTGCTGGAGGGGCCCGTCGGCAAAACGGTCGTCAGAATCGAGGGCGGTCGGGCCTGGGTGGAGAGCTCGGACTGCCCCCAGAAGCTCTGCGTGAAGATGGGGAAAATAGACAAGGCGGGCGAGGCGGTCTGGTGCGTGCCCAACTGCGTCGGGATTCGCATCGAGGGGGGAAGCGGTGTTGACGCCGTTACCCGTTAGGCGGGTCGTGGAGAGATACCGGGGTATCGGCCTGCTGGCGCTGGCCCTGGCCCTCTACGTCCTGGAGGGGCTCCTGCCGCGTCCGGTCCCCTGGTTCCGCCTCGGGCTGTCCAACATCGTCGTCCTTCTGGTCCTGGTGAGGCAGGGACCCCTGCCGGCCCTGAAGCTGAGCCTGATTCGGACCGTCCTGGGCTCCCTCTTCCTGGGCAATCTCCTGACGCCGATAATTCTTTTGAACCTTGCCGGCTCCGTGGCGAGCTGGGGGGCGATGACCGCCCTGTTGCCGCTCTACCCCCGGCGAGTCAGCCTCGTGGGCGTCTCTCTCACCGGGGCGGCGTTCCACGCCACCGCCCAGTGGGCGACGGCGATTCTCATACTGCTGCCGGGCCTCGCCTGGGGCCTTCTGCCGCTCATCCTCCTCCCCTCCCTCGCCGCCGGGGTGGTCGTCGGGTTAATTACCGCGGCCGTCGTCCCGCAGGAACCCGACCTCCGTCTCCAGCCGGGCTAGACACCCGTCCTGCTCCCGGTTGACGAGCTGTTGCGATTCCAGCTCGCCGCGTATTTCCCCCCGCATCTCCCGCACCTCACAGCGCAGGTCCTCAATCTGGGACGACAGGCTGGCCCACTGCACGCCCCACAGGGCCGCGATGAGTACGGGGAGGATAACCCGCACCAGCCACTTCAGCCAGCTCTTCTCGCCGTTGCCGGTTTTCTTTGTCATCAGCAACCCCCGAAGATGACGCCGAAGAGGCCGAGCCAGAAGAAGGTCAGAACGACCACGGCGACCACGTCCACGATGAGGAACCAGAACCGCATCCGGGCGTCGGTCGCCTTGTCCTTGCGGAGGCAGACGATGACGGCCAGGAGCAGGAGTACACCGGCGAGGAGGTAGTAGAGAAGGTCGGGCATGGGTTCCTTTCGGGTGGTTGTCGCTCACTTTTTAACAGCAAATCCCGTTGTTGCTCACTTTCCCCGTTTCATTAACAGCTACAGGTGTACCCAAATCGGGTGCACTCGTACCCTCAATGGGTACAGATGGCGGTCGAATCGGGCCGGAGGCCGTCGTACCAGTGCGGCGGCGTCTCCCGGTAGGCGTGGACCTGAGTCCAGGGGTCGAGTTCCACGGCGATGTGCCAGTATTCGTGCAACTTGAAGTACCCCTCGACCCAGGAGCGGTAGAAGTACCAGGGGTGGTAGAGCCCCGCGGCGACTAGGGAGTCGCGGATGTCATCCCGCCGCCACTTGGGGCACGGTGAACCCCAGAAACTCTCGGCGGTCAGCCGGGCGGAGTAGTCCACCGCGCAGCCGACCCAGTGGCCGTTGGCGTCGGTGTAATCCACGGGGTAGCTGCCCTTGCTGACGCCGGGCTCCGCGCCGGGGCCGCCCGGATCGAGGTCGGACTTCGGCCGGTAGCAGGAGTTCGCCACTAGGCAGCCCGCCGGGTCGCCGCCGTACTGGGCGATGACGATGGCCTTCCAGCGGTCGAGGGTTTCGATCAGCCGGCCGGTCCCCCGCATCCTCACGCACGTCCCCCGGCCATCCCGGGGCCCGGCGAGGTCGCCGGGGATGTCGAGTAAATCAGGCATCATCCTCCACCTTAAAACCGATGGCGTCCTTGACCGTGCCTATGTCAATCGTAGCCGTGGCCTTTTCCCGCGCCGCGGCCTGGACCCCGCGGACGATAACCCCGCCCGCCGCCACGCCACAAAGGCCGGTCCACCCGGCGATTGCCAGGCTTATGTCAACCAGCCCGAAGATGTGTAGGACCAGGATAACGACGAAGAGCCCCGCGAGGACGCAGAACATGAAGAGTCGCTGGCCGAACTCTATGCCGTCGCCGAAGTCGAAGAGCTTCATAATGTTCCCAATAAAAAAGGCCGCTCGTTAGCGGCCGATAACCCTTTGGAGACCCGAAGGTTAGTCCGCTGGGTAGAAGTGGCATAAAAAAACCGCCCAGTGGGCGGTTCTTCTTTAAAGAAAATCTTTTAAGACAGTTAAATATAAGAGGCTTATTTCCTTTACTGCTCTTATTATTTCATATTTGCATTTAAAATAAACATTTCAAGCCATTTTTTAGTATCAGATAATACCAATTGATGATTATTAATTTTGTATTTTAAGAAGTCATACCTTGCTTCTTTAGATTTTTTAAAAAGATTGGTATATGCAGTAATCATTGTATTATCCACTACACCTTTATCACGACAATCGCATAATAACTGTTCTCTTTTTGTATAAGAACTTGGATTAACATGAAAAGTATCTTCAATTATCTCATCAACTCTATGTAATACCGCATAAAATCTCACAATACATATCCAATCAAAATAAGTATCTGAGCAATTTTCCTCAAGCAGTTTTACTACTTGACAATTATGTACAATTTGATTACTTCTACAGTCACATTCCCTCATAGCCAAGTCCGATAATTGGACGATATCCTAATCGTACAATTTCTACAAATAAATTCCCAACTTCATCATTTATTATTTGTTCTTCAATATTATCCCTTGGATAATATTCAACGATAACATTATCATCTTCCTTAATACACTCCACACGCTTAAAAATCTCATAATTTTTGAAATTTCTTATTAGTTCAAATAGTAATTCCTCGTTGCTTGCGGTTTGGCTACTAAGATAAACAACTAAATCATCCCATGTATTTTTAGTTTCTCTACGATATGCAAAAGGCGCGAGTGCAAAAACATCCATATCACTCATCGGACCTCTATATACTACGCTTCTCTTTTGTGCGTACGGAGATGTTGCGTCAACTATCTGTTTTCCCACCATCTTCGCCTTTCTGTAGCTTACCTCTTATTTCTTCTCTAGCCCTAATTATATCATTTATAAGATCGCGTAATTGACTTGCAACAGGGACAGGTAATGTAATTCGTAATTTAATTGGCCTTGTTACGGTTTTCTCATCATCTTCAATTTCCTTCGGATCAAGATAAACAATATCACCAAAATCAATCGTAATATCATAAGGTGACATATTTACTTGTACAAAATCAGCATATTGACGAACTACATCTTTCGGTACAAAAGTGCGCACTTCAATTTCATTTTTTTCGCCCATTTGTACCCCTTTTTAACTCCAGAACTGTGTAGCGGAGAATACCTTGAGTTACCTTTCTTTGTCAACTGCCATTGAACCACCCGATCTTCTCGTCCATCACGCCCCCGGCAGGCAGGAGCCGAACAGCTCCAGGATTATCCAGCCGAACCAGACGCCGGCGGTCGAGGCCAGGCCGTCCCGCCAGCTGAACCCGTCGCCGCCGAGCCAGCCCACGTCCTCCCAGCGGACCCAGGCGTCCCAGCTGCTGTGCATGTGGAACGCGGCCCACAGAAGAAGGAGGCTCACCAGCCCCCCCAAGAAGTGGCCGAGCTTGTCGCCCGACCACCACGCATCTTTCGCCCAGCGCCAGGGCATTCGTTCCCCTTCCCGGTCGTCGGTCCACGAGCCGACGGTGATCTTCCCGCCCCGCGGCCCCCGGATGACCCGGTTGATGACGATTCGGTTCACTACGGCAGAGTCAGCGTGTAGCCAGTGAGGAGCACGCTGGGGGTTGCCGGGTTGGCGGAGGTGGTTACGTTGGTCGTGTGGATGCGGATGTACTTGAGCTCGGCGACCACGTCGGCCTCGGCGGTGGATGGTATCTGCGTCGCCGTGGCACCCACGCCGTCCGCGTCGGGGGCCGCTTCGGCGGCCACCCGGACGTAGAATCCGGTCGTACCAGGGGCGGCGCCACGGTCGCCGGTGTAGAGGATAAGGTCCGTGTTCCCCGCGGGGAGAACCCTGGTGGGGCCGGTCAGCCAGTACGCATCCAACCGCATCGGGTAGAACCGCTCCGGCACGGGCCAGGCTTCGTCCAGCTTGACCCCGTCCGCCACCGCGCCGCTGTGGTAGAAGGCATACCGCACCGGCGACCAGACGGAGGGCATGTTCCCGGCCCACTTCATCGGCCGGGAGCCGATGTTGAGGCAGCAGGCGTCCACCAGCAGCCCGGCGGCGGCCACCTGGCTACCCTGGATGGAGACCGTCAGCTCCGTCGCCGCGGCGCTCATCATGTGAACCACCCACACCCGCGTCCAGCTCGGGTAGTCGTCCTGGTCGAACGTGACCGGAGTGGAGCCCACCCCGTCGTCAACCTGAATCTTGAAGTTCTTCGCCGTCCCGGGCGTGTATTCCTTGATGAAGGCGCTGAAGCAGACGGTCTTGCCCTTGAGAAAACTCAGGACGCTGGAGATGGCGCCGATCCGTTGGCATACTCCGGCGCCGATGCCGGTGGTGTTATCCAGTCGGAGGCAGTTGTTGCCGAAATAGGGGGTGGTGGTGTAATACTGGGCCACGACTGTTCCCGTGTAGGGCTCCCAGTAATCGGGGTGGCCCGACAGGGCGGTCGTATCCCACCAGTGCCCAAAGCCGCCGTTCAGCATGAGGTTGACCGGGATCACGTCGTCGGCGGCGACGATTTCCAGGGCGTGGGACGAATGCGCCTTGAGGTTGTCCCCCTGGAAGGCGCCGAACTCGTCCACGTAGAAGGCGGGCGAAGTCCCCACCGAGGCGATGATGATCTCCAGCTTGGTCGCCGCGTTGGCCATGGTGTGTCGGCAAAACGCCTGCTGGAAGGTTCCGCTGAGGACGACGGAGAGGCCGGTGGTCGTCCCCACCCCGTCGTCTATCGTGACGGCCACGGTCCCCGCCGAGGACTGCTTCACCCAGCAGGAGGCGGTTATCGCCTTGCCGCTGTAATCGGCGAAGTTGGGGACGGCGTACTTGATCCCCCGGCTGGCGCCGCCGGTGGTGATTTTCACCGAGTAGGTCCCGATGCGGACGTTGCCCGCGCCGGACTCCTGTTGCACCGTCGTCGGGGCGCCGTAGAGCGCCCAGCCCTCGGGCGGGCTTTTTATCCCCGCCGGCCAGTTGTCGAAACGACCAAAGCGGATGATGTTCTGCCACGCCTCCGCCAGGAAGCAGGTGTTTTGATTGACCATCCCCGGTTCGAGGAAGCCGTCGTCGTGGGCTCCCGTCGTCCCGTCGTGCTCCACGTCGAAGGCGGTCTCCAGGTTGGTCAGGGAGGTGTCCACCTTCTCCGACTCGGTGGGCGAGCGGGCGATGTCGTCCGCGGTGAGCGCGTTGGGCGCGTCGTAGGTCAGGATCATCTCCGTGTTGTCCACCATCATGGTGAGGGTGACGGAGCCGGTGGACCAGACGAGGAGGGAATCTATGAAACCGGCGGAGGAGTAGTCCGCCGGGCCCGCCACGCCGTTCACGATGTCGCCTTCGTCGAAGCGCAGGTCGTCGTCGGCGAACATCGCCGTCTTCCACAGGCGCGTCCCGTCGCCGATGGTCACCTCGTGCTCGGCGTCGAAGAGCCCCGCGGGGGTGGTCACCCGGCACTCGGGGGCGCTGGAGCCGTGGTCCACGAAGTCCACGCCGAACCCCTGCCGGATGGCCAGGGCGTTGTTGGTGTCCTCGTTGTTGTCGTCGAAGTAGACGCCGTCAATACGCTTGGCGGCGTTGTCTCCCTCCTCGGGGGTGAGGTTCTTCGCCTCGAGGTCGGGGTAGGTGACGAAGTCGCGCGGCTTTCCGAGTGGCATGGTTCGCCTCCGCTAAATATGAATCAGGGCGTAGAGAAGGCCCCCCCGAAGGAGGGCCTGAGAGGGACAAGAGGCCAAACCGCTAAGGTAAGGCATTGTCCTACACGGTGGCCGCTCGTCAGCGGCCGATAACCCTTTGGAGGCCCGAAGGCTGGTCCGCCGGGAGGAAGTCCTACAAAAAACCGCCCGACGGGCGGTAAATAGATAACTATTTGATGTTATTTTTTCTTTTCTTTTTCCTTTAATGCTTTATTCCCAATTACAAACACACTAACAAGACCAACAATATCAAGCCCACCAATAATAGAAGCCACAGCAGTTTGACCGAAAACGCCTAATAAAATCGCACCAAGTAGGGCTAATGTGCCGATAGTAAAGCCTAAAATTGCAGAAAATTTCTCATTGCTAAGTTTGCTCTTTTCAATTTCATAATTGAATTCAAGTTCTTTATCTGTTAATTTGTGCGCAGATTCTTGCTCTTTCTCGGCCATAGCCATTATTCTATCAGCTGCCCCTGGCAATGTTTTCTCATACTCATTATACTCACTTGATATTGGTAATGGGCCCTTATATGCAAGCTGTGTTTCTCTAATAACATTAAAGAGAAGAACCTGAATGGCTCTCCTCTTCTCTTCGGGTAAATCTTGCTCTATCTCTGCTAGTAATTGACCAGTTTCAGTTTTATCAAATAATAACGCATCTTCGATTTCTGTAGGAAGTTCATCGGGTTCTTGTTTATTGGCTGGGTGTTCTTTCTCACTCTTAGATAAACCCTGCTTATTCTTTCTGTTGGATTTATCCTCGACGGGCATATCTTCTCTTTTGTCCATAACTCATCTTTTCCATCGAAATAGAAATATACTTACCCACCCTTTCCCAGTATATCCTAATATTATTATTCGGATTCCTGGGTTTAGCTTTCAATTTTATACTTCTTCTTGAAGTATTCCCAATGTCGAAAAGACTTGAGACCCCCCTCAAGATTGAGCCTCTACTTATCATGCTTGTTTTCATAGCCTTGACCCTATTTCTTGGGCGAAACACTTCAGCCATCTTGTCAGCCCAACGAAGTATATGTGCTTTTAATGAAACAGTCAAGAAAAAAGGTAATTCCCGTTCGACCATTGACTATCTTCACTCCGCCTTGTTGAACCACCCGATCTTGTCGTCGGGGTCGTAGTCCAGGTCCTTGTCCGAGAAGCAGCAGAACTCGTCCGCCGGGACGTAGGCCAGGTCCTTGTCGGAGAAGTGCGACCGCTCGCTCTCGCAGGGGACCGAGGCGCGAATCGTCACCGTCTCGAAGGTGATGGAGAGCGGACCGTAGCCGATGGCCCGCCCGTCGAGCTGCTGCATGATGCCGGTGGTCGCCGACACCCGGCAGAGGTAGTTTTCCGCCGTGTCGGAGTGGGGGTAGAAGTAGACCCGCCCGCCGATGTTGATCACACGGGAAATGAACCGCCGGCCCTCCGCGGTGAGGTAGGCATAGTGGACGGTGAAGACGCCGCGGTAGCCGACGATGCTCTCGGAGACGGTCCGGGAGGCGTTCGCCGCCGCATTGACTATCTTCTCCGGCACCCAGTCCTCGTCCATCCGGGTGAAGCCGGTGACCGGGAAGGTGAGGTCGGGAATGCCGACCGCTCCGCCGGTGAAGCTGACCTTGGGCCGCAGTTGGCCGCCTGAATCCGTGTCGCCCCAGGGCATCAATCCTCCAACCCATCCATTAAGGTGTTATCCCAAAGCGCCCGTTCTCTTAGCTCTTCAGCCCACGCAACGGGGTCTGCGGCTAACCTAGCGTAAGCCCTGTTGTTCTCCTCCAGTAACCAACGGCGCCAGGGCATTAGTCCTCCAGTTGAGCTCAGATAAATTAACACAAAACCTTAATAAAACCTTGACAGTTTCTTTTTTACCTGTGATACTTCATCTTTGGAAAGTCACGATTTCAACAAAAGAAAAGGAGGAACACATGCCGAAAACAGGAGACCTCAACCAGACCGCGGGAAATTACAAGCCGGATTGTACGCACAAAGAGTGCGCCGTCAACAAAGGCTCTAAATTCCCTCCGTGCCCGGTGTGCAAAAAGTCGGTATCTTGGACTCTAGTTCAGGCGACGAAGTAAATCGTCGCCCACTGTCACGCGCATCGTGTATTCGGATTGCCTCGGCGCTGTAGCCAAGCAACAACCCGCGAATACGATGCGCGTGAATCTCCGGTACATTACTAGACACCAGCCACTCGTATAAGTCCACAACCCACTTCGCGGATGCGAAGCCGCAATCGGCAATTCCATCGGCACGGACCACTACGAAGGGAATCAC
>JAPLSK010000210.1 GCA_026398675.1 bacterium
AATATCCTCTTTTTTCGATTGTTTTGGGACAACTAGATATACTTTATGACTAAATAGCTTGTAGGCGCAAGCTTGTCCAAAAGCAGTAATCAACTGCGAGGAATCAAGTTTGATTTCAGCCGTCACGACTTCGGCAGTTGGTTTGATTATAGCCCTATCCTTATATTCAAAAATGCCAATAACATCAGGAGTTCCCCATTTATCCTTTAGAACATTACCGCCCAATGAAATTGCTTTTGTCGTGTCTTCAATTTCTTTTGTAAGCCAATCAGCGAATGGTTCATAGAAATCCTCCTCTTTAACCTCTTTTGTATCAGTATCCTCAGGACCAATCGGCTGTGTATCCTCTTCGGTGGGTTCAGACAGTTCTTCTTCAGTGGGTTTGAACTTTATTAAACGGAACAGTCCTTTTATCGGTTTATAAACTTCGTTAGATTGATCTAACTTCCATATGTTTCCTCTAATTGTATTAATTTTCAGAGAAGCATTGCCTTCACTAATCATCTTGACAAGTTCAGAATATCTAAGACCCTCTTGATGCTTCTCAAGTAATTGTAATGCCTTTTCTTTAATAGCAGTTTTGGTGCTTTTAACAGCCTTGGTGCTTTTCTTAGCCATGTATGCTTCCCTCCATTTTGATATTTTTAAAAAAACTTAAGCGGTCGTATTTTGCCAGAGGGCCGGTGGCGTGTCAACCCCGGCGGGCCTAGCCGCCGGCTTTACCGAACTCCTCGATCAGCTCGCGCTGCCTTTTGGTGAGCTTCTTGGGGATGGCGATCTTGAGGACGATGAAGTGGTCGCCGTCGCGGCCGCTCTTCTCGGCGTGGATGCCCTTGCGCTTGAGGCGGAGCTTGGTGCCGGGCTGGGTCCCCGACGGCACCTTGGCGCAGACCTCGCCGTGGATGGTCTGGGTGCAGACCTCGCCGCCGAGGATGGCGGTGGCCAGCGGTATCTCCTCCTCGGTGTAGACGTCGCAGCCCTCGCGGCGGAAGCGGGGGTGGGGGTTGGCGCGGACCCTGACGTAGAGGTCGCCGGGCGCGCCGCCGTTGACGCCGGGCTCGCCGCGGCCCGGGATGCGTATCTTCTGGTCCTCGGAGATGCCGGCGGGCACCGTCACCGCGAGGGTGGTGTCCCCCTGGGCGCGGCCGGTGCCGTAACAGGCGGAGCAGGTCTCCCCCGGAATCACCCCGCGGCCGAGGCAGTGGGGGCAGGTCTGACTCAACGCGAACCCGCCCTGGGACTTGGTTACGTGGCCGGTGCCGCCGCACTCGTCGCAGTTCGCGTAATTCGTCCCCGGCTTGCCGCCCGAGCCCTTGCACACGGGGCAGACGCCCGAGGCGGGGACGCGGAGCTTGACCTTCCCACCCAGGGCCACGGTGAGGAAGTCCACGCCGATGGTGAGGGTGATGTCCTCGCCGGCCCGGCGGGTGGAGCGGGCTCGTCCGCGCGCTGCGCCGCCGAAGAACTGCTCGAAGAGGTCGCCGATGCCGCCCCCGCCGAAGAGGTCGCCCGGGTTGACGCCCCGCCCGCCGAAGCCCCCGGCGCCGGGTTGGCCGCCCATACGCGGGTCGTAGGAGCCGCCGTAGCGCCGGATGGTGTCGTACTGCTCCCGCTTCGTTTTGTCGGAGAGGACGGAGTAGGCCTCGCCCACCTCCTTGAACCGGCGCTCCGCGTCGGCGTTCCCGCTGTTGCGGTCGGGGTGGTACTTCTTGGCCAGCTCGCGGTAGGCGCGCTTGATGTCGGCCTCGTTGGCGTTTTCCGGCACGCCCAGAATCTGGTAGTAATCCTTAGCCATCGTTAGTTTCTAGTACCAGTTAACTCAAGCTGATTCCTTGTTCCGCGGCCTTGCCAATCAGGTAGTTGATGAAGGCCGTACAGGCCACCAGCATGAACTTGGCGTCATTGAACGTGAGGTTGGGATCCTCAAGCATAGCGTGACGTATTCCACCTTCATCAGATGTATAGCCATACAACGAAGATAGACTTGCCTTTAGTGCTGGGTGTATTTGCTTGCTTTTCTCTATTACTTTTAGAGCGGAGCCCAGTGTAGCCTTTGGATTGCTTGTTAATTGCTGTGCAAGAGCTTCGACTGCACTGATGGACTCTTTGATTGAGTTGCGAAAATCAGGATTATTGCGGTCCGAAAGAAATCCAAGAGCAGATTGTATATGTGTGTTAATGCCTGTCAGACTGTCGGTATTATCCAAGCATTCTTCGATGCACGCAATTTCCTCTTCAGATGTAATTTCAACGACTTGATTGCCGACTATTCGATAAGCTGACATTTCCATTTGCATGACATCATTACATTTTCTTTTAAAAGTAGATAAATTTCTTTTAGTTAATAACGACAATGCATACTCTATAAAACTATATACTTCGTGCCATTCGCATTTTTTTATAAAATCATGCATATATTTGATAAAAGGAGAATAGTATTGTCTGCTGTCAACGTATTCGAAAAAATCTTTGTATGGGATTGTGTCAACCATTTTTTTAAAAAAGTGGCGCCAATAACTTTTATAGAATGAGTCTTTATCTATTCCTGTTGTGGATCCGGATATGAATTGTTCATAATATACATTCCATAATTCTGTTCTTAATGCATCATCCATTGATTCTTTTTGAAGGGCAGCTCTAACTGGCTTGTAACCCTTTCTCTCGGAAAAAAGCATCTTCACTCCTCTTGCTCATTAATATCGTCGTCAGGCGGAGGCTGCGCGACTATCACCTGCGCCGGGCGCAGGACGACGTCCCCCCACAGGTAGCCGTAGGCGTGGACGCCGATGACGGTGCCGGGCTCGGCTTCGGGCGCGGGCTGGACCGCCAGGCACTCGTGGAAGCGGGGATCGAAGGGCTGACCCAGGGGGTCCATCCGCTCCACCCCCACGGCGGCGAGGGCGGCGTCCAGCTTCTCGATGACCCGCAGAATCCCGGCGCGGTAAGCCTCGTCGGCGGTGTCGTGGGCGGCGGCGAGGTGCAGGTCGTCTACCGCCGGCAGGATGCTCGCCAGGAGCGTCCGGTACGCCTCGGCGCGCACGAGCCGACCCTGGGCGAGCTGGCGCTTGCGAAAATTGTCGAAATCGGCGGCCAGGCGGAGGTAGCGGTCCCGGAGTTCCGCCAGCTCCTCCTCGGGCGTAGGCGGCGCCGGTTCCGGTTTCCCGGTCACCGGAACTTCCGCGTCGCGCTCCGGGGCGGACGGTTCCCCGTCTTCCGCCGGC
>JAPLSK010000211.1 GCA_026398675.1 bacterium
GGTGAAGGTCGCTGCAGGTCCCCTCTCCCTTCTAGGGAGAGGGCTAGGGTGAGGGTCGAGGTTGGGAACGTGAACGCGGCGGGGATTAAAATCCCCGCCCTACATTTGGCGTGATGGGTGATTGCTACCGGCTGACGACCAGCCGCCCAGAGGCTATAACGAAACCCTCACTCGTACCGCAGGGCGTCTATGGGGTCCAGGCGGGAGGCTTTGATGGCGGGATAGGTACCGAAGAAGAGGCCGACCACGACGCTGAAGGAGAGCCCCAGAAGGATGGACCACCAGGTGATGGCGTTGGGGAGCTCGAGTATCGCGGCCAGAAGCGCCGCCAACCCCCACCCCCGCGCCACCCCGACCACCCCGCCGAAGAGGGTCAGCACCACGGACTCGGTGACGAACTGGGCGGTGATGTCTCGCCGTCGGGCGCCGATGGCCTTGCGCACGCCTATCTCCCGGGTGCGCTCGGTGACGGCCACCAGCATGATGTTCATGATGCCGATGCCGCCCACGAGAAGCGACATGGAGGCCACGCCGATGAGGACGGCGTAGAGGACGATCTCCATCTGCTTGAAGACCTCGAGAAGTCCGCCCTGGGTGGAGACTTCGAAGTTGTTGTCCTCGGTGGGACCGACGCCGCGGCGGCGGCGCAGGAGGCTCTCTATCTCGTCGGCGGCGCGCAGGACCGTGGCGGGCGAGGTGCTGGTCGCGATGATGAAGAGCGAGCTCCCGCCCATCTTGGTCGGCTCGAAGATGGTTCCGAAGAGCGTGTGGGGGACGAGGACGTAGGTATCCTGGCTCTGGCCCAGAAAGTCGCCCCGCCGCTCCAGCACCCCGATCACGGTGAACCTGTATCGCCCGATGCGGACCTCGCGGCCCACGGGGTCGCGGGAGCCGAAGAGCGCCTCGGCGATGTCGGCGCCGATGACGGTCACCCGTCGCCGCGCCCGCACGTCGGCGCTCGTCAGGTCCCGACCGAGCTCCACGTTCAACGCGTTGACCCGGCAGAAGTCCTCGCTGCCGCCGCTGATCATGACCAATTCGGTGGAGGAGGCGCCGTGGGTGACCCGGGCCGAGGTGAAGTACATCGGCGTGACCGCATCCACGTCGGGGCAGTACTTGGCGATGGCCTCCGAGTCGTCCAACGTGAGGTCCGGCCGGAACATGAGCTCGGGGTTGGGCCGTCCCGTTTGGATGGCCGGCATGGTGCTCACGTAGATGTAGTTCGAGCCCAGCGAGCCGATGTGCTCCGCCACGCTGTTCGACAGGCCCTCGATGAGGCTCACCAGGGTGATGATGACCGTGACCCCGATGACGATGCCCAGGACCGTCAAAAAACTCCGCAACTTGTTGGAGCGGATGGCGTCGAAGGCGATGCGCCCGGCCTCGCGCAGGGTGCCGGCGGCGAGGGTCCAGAAGGGGTGGCGGCGGGATTCCATTTTTTTTATAAAAGGGAGACGAGCCCGGCAACGATTTTCCGCTCGTCGCCGGAGAACTTTTTGTGGAGGTCCAGCAGGCGCATTCCCGGGGAGAAGCGCCGTGACACCCGGTCCGCGATGAGGGCGTGGACGTCGGCCAGGCCGGCGGAAGCGGCCAGGTCCCGGGAGCGGTCCAGGAAACCCAGGAGGGCACGGGCGATGGTGGTGGTCTCGCCGCCGAGGCTTATCCGCGCGTCGAGGCCCTCCGCGATGGCGGCGACGCGGTTGGGAGAAATTTCATCTTCGGCGGCGCGGAGGCGCCCGTCGCCCCAGCGCACCGCCAGCGCGGCCAGGACCACCAGGCCGACCACGGCCGCCGAGTCCTCCACCGTGGTCTGCATGTCGCAGACGCGCACCTCCACGGTGGGGAGCATCCGGCGGGGGCGGATGTCCCAGTAGAGGTCCTTCTCCATGGTGGCGCCCTGGGAGGCGAGGGCCAGAATCGCGGCGTCCACGTCGGCGAAACTTTTCAAAGGCGGCGGCGCGCCCACGGTCTGGAGGCGCGAGTAGATGTCCAGGCGCGCGTCGGCGGC
>JAPLSK010000212.1 GCA_026398675.1 bacterium
GCCGCCCCGACGAGGTCCGCTTCAGCCTGGATATCGCTGAAGACCTGGCCCGCCGGGATTTCACCGTGAACGCCCTGGCCCGCGAGCTGCCCGACGGTGTTCTGGTGGACCCCTTCGGTGGTCGCGGCGATTTGAAAAAGGGGGTTCTGCGCGCGGTGGGCAATCCGGACGAGCGGCTGGCCGAGGACGGCCTGCGGGCCTACCGCGCCTGCCGCTTCGCCGCGACGCTGGAATTCGAGGTCGCCCCGAATCTCCTTCGGGCCGTCCGGCGCAACGCCGCCGTCGCCCGGGGGGTGGCCTGGGAGCGCATCGGCGACGAGCTCGCCAAGGCGATGACTGCCCCGCGGCCCGGCGTCACTTTCGAGCTCCTGCGCGAGACCGATCTCTTGGGCCACTGCCTGCCCGAGCTGGCCGCCTGTTACGGCGTGACCCAGAACCGCTACCACGAGTTCGACGTTTTCGATCACAGCCTGCGCTCCTGCGACCTGGCGCCGAGGGACAAGCCGACGGTGCGTTGGGCGGCGCTCCTGCACGACGTAGCCAAGCCGGTGACCAAGCAGCCCAAGGACCGCGACTTCGTGTTCTACGGCCACGACGATCAGTCGGCGGAGCTGGCCGACCGGGCCATGCGGCGGCTGACCCTGCCCCGGGAGCTGCGCGAGCGGGCGTGCCTTCTAATAAAAAACCACATGCTCCACTACTCGCCGGAGTGGACCGACGCGGCGGTGCGGCGCTTCGTGCGGCGGGTGGGGTCCGGGAACGTCGCCGATCTATTCGACCTGGTCATCGCCGACCGCCAGGCCCACCGGCGGAACGAGGACTTCCAGCTCCCCGCGGACATTTCCGAGCTGATGGGACGAATCGAGTCCCTGGGCGTAGCGGGGGCGGCCCTGACCGTGGCCGACCTAGCCGTGACGGGCGACGACCTCCTGGGGCTCACCGGGCGCGCCCCAGGCAGATGGGTGGGCGAAATGTTGGACCGCCTGGTGGATGAGGTGCTGGAGCACCCGGACCTGAACGAGCGGGAGGCGCTTCTGGCGTGGGCGCGGGAGATTTTGGCCGATGACCGGTGACGGCCTCCACCGCCTGCGGATCGTGGACGTCGCCAGCCGCGACGGCGTGGCCCGGCTCGAAGGTCGGGTCGTTTTCGTCCCCTTCACCGTCCCCGGCGACACGGCCCTCATTCAAATAACGCGGGAGACGAGGGACTACTCCCACGGCCGGGTCGTGGAGCTTCTCGAAGGCGGCGAGGGGCGCATCGAACCTCCCTGCCCCCATTTCGGGCGCTGCGGCGGCTGCGACTGGCTGCACATCGCCCACCCCGTCCAGCTCCGGCTCAAGGGGAAACTGACGGCCGACCTGGCGCGCAAGAACGCCCGGCTTATTATCGAGCCCCCGCCCGTGGAGCCCTCGGAGCCCTTCGGTCACCGCGCCATCGCCCGGCTCCAGGTCGTCCGTCATTCCGGGGCGCCGGAGCTCGGGTACTACGTTCAGGGTAGTCACGAGCTCGTCGCCTGGGACGCCTGCCCCCTGTTGATGGAGCCGCTCAACGCAGCGGTGGGGGCGGTCCGTGGGATTTTAAGTAGAGATGTCAACCGGGACTGGTCGGGTCTTATCGAGGTGACCGTCGAGATGGCCGCCGGGGGCTGGGCGCTCACCCTGGGATTCGACCGGAACGCGCCCCCCGATTGCGATTGGTCGGCCCCGGCCGGGGAGCTTCCGGGCCTCGTCGCCCTCCGGGTGAAGGGGAAAAACTTCTCGTCGGCGGCGTGGGGCGGGGAGCGCTTCGATACCGGCTCTCTCGGCGCGCCCTTATCCAAGACGCCGGGGGTCTTCCGCCAGCCCAACGACGCGGGCGCC
>JAPLSK010000213.1 GCA_026398675.1 bacterium
ACTACGACGGGGACTCCTGGGAGGAAAAATACAGCGGTTTTCACGAATACGATCTGACCGGCGTGGCCCCGGACGAGGGCGGTCGCTGCTGGGCGGTGGGGTTCGACAATCAGGAAAACGGGCGCATTCTCCGGTACGACCCCGACGACGGCTGGACCGAGATCATTCTGTCCGAAACGCCGGCCGCCTTCCTCGCCGACGTGGAGCGGGAATCGGACGGCACGGTTTTCGCCGTGGGCTCCGGCGGCGAAGTGTGGAGATTGGAGCCGTCGCGCGACGGTTGGGAGCTTATCAACGAAGACAAAACGATACTGTGGCGGGCGGTGAGCGCGGGGGCGGACCGGAGCCTCGTCGTCGGGGGCGACGCGGACGGAAACGGCCTCTACGCCTGGATTGTGAACGGAAATGTGGAGACGCCCCGGAAGTGCGGCTGCGGGCGGCTGGAAGACGCGAAGCTCCTGGATTCCGGCGACGCCTGGCTCCTGGCGGTGGACGGCGTGGTACTCTATCTGTCGGACGGCGAGCTCTCGACCATCGCTGAAACCGGTTGGAGCCTCTTCGGTCTTGATGCCGTGGACGGCGGAATATGCTTTGCGGGCGGCGTGGGCGGTCTTTTATTCCGCGTGGACGCCGAAGGCTACGAGCAGGTGGAAAGCGGAACGACACAGAACATCCACGACATCGCCCTCCTCTCCCGGACCGAGGGCTGGGCCGCAGCCGAGAAACACCTTTTAGAGTACCACTGATGCGCAACCTGGTCATAGACGTCAACTACACCGAGGGGGCCCGGTGGTCCCCGCCCGGCGAGCGCATCCGCCTCGACGACCTCCCCCCGGCGGGAGGTTTCGGCCTCTATCGGTCGGTGCGCGCCGCGGCGAAATATCCGCACTACCGACGCGTTTACCTCGCGTGCAAGGACCAGCGCCACGTAAAGCCCTGGCTCCTCCTCGCGGCCCTTTCCCTGACCGGGGAGGTCTGGTTCGTCATGCTCTTCACGCCGGTTCAGCGGCTCACCAAGGGCGGGCTTTTCTGGACGCTGCCCTTCTTTCGGAAAATCCCGTCCCGCGTGGCGGCGCGGGAATTCACCCGACGGCTCTGGGCGACCGTCCCCCACGGCGCGCCGCCCAGAACTGGGGGCGTGCTCCTGTTGGCCCACTCGTACCCACCCTCCGCGGGGGGAATCCAGACCTCGATGGTCCACGCCGCTGAGGGGTTTCGGGAACGCGGTCTCCCCGTTCGCGTGCTGGACGGATACCGCGCCGGTTGGCGCTCCCACGACGCGGCCAGCCCCGTGCCCATCCAGCGTGTTTACACCGGGAGGCGCTTCCGGTTGGAGGAGTGTCGAAGGCTGGCGCGCCGGGCCGCCGAGGCCGCCCACCTCCTCCCCGGCCGGTCCCCGTCCCGGAATGTAGTCGGGACGATCGGGGCATACCTCGCCGCCTGCCCCGCGGGGAAGACCGCCGAATTTCTCGCGGACTTCGAGGCCGCCTGCCGGCTCATCGCCGAGGGCTCGCCGGACACAGTCCACGCGGGTTACTGCCACCCGGATTCCATGGTGGCGATGCTCCTGGCGGCAATCGGCGGCTGGCCGTACCTCATCTACGCCCACGGCACCGAGACACTCCGCTTCTCCAAGGATAAACGCCTGGCGCCCTTCTTCGATAAAAGTTTCCGCGCCGCGGCGGCGGTGTTGGCCAACGCCCATTACTGCGCCGAGATAGTGGAACGGGGCCACGGCGTACCCCCCGACCGGATACAGATCATCCACCCCGGGGTGGACTTCAACCACTTCGCCGCTCCGCCGGCCGAGGGCCTCCTCGACGAGCTCCGCCGGCGCCACGGCATTTCCCCAGGCGCGAAGGTGCTCTTCATCGTCGGCCGGGTGATTCCGCTGGTGCGGCCGAAGGCGGACGGCCGCGCCGGGCACGCCAAAATTGCACTCACCGGGTTCGACTCGCCTCGGCCGGCCGTGGTCCTCGACTATACCCTCCGTGGACAG
>JAPLSK010000214.1 GCA_026398675.1 bacterium
GCCGACGTTGACGGCGCCGTCATTGTTGGCGTCGCCGGGGTGAGGCTGGGCGCCCGCGGCCTTGACGGCTGTGAGCACCAGGCCGTTCCCGCCGGCGCCCACCGCCTCGATGGCGATGTTGAAGTACCGGTCTGTAAGCGAGTTGTAGCTGGCCAGGAACGCGGCGTCCGCCAGGGCCGTCCCGTTGCGGCTGCGGAGCACGCAGAACTTGTCGCCCACGGCCCAACTCGCCGCCGGATCGACATTCACCGAGAACGACCCGCTGAGCTTGATGTTCTGGGCCACGCTCAGGTAACCGAACTCGGAGGCGTTCTTCATGTCGACAACGAATGACCCGCCCGACCACAGCCACAGCTTGGACCGGTCGTAAGGGTTGGCGCCCTGCTGGCCGAACGTGAAGGGGTTGGCGATGCTGTCGCAGTGGAAGTTCTTGCCCAGGTGCAGCGTGCCCTTGGTGATGCGGATGCCGTTGTCATCGGCCGAACCCTCGCCGCGGTCGGCCTCCCAGTTCCACACCAGCGTCCCGCCCATCAGGTTCAGCGTGCCCGTCGCGTAGGGGTTGTATCCGCTGGGATCCTCTTCGACCCAGGAGAACATCGTGTAGAAGTCCCCGCTGCCCAGGTCCAGGCGGCGGGGGGCGAACGTCCCGCCGGTGATGGTGATAATCCCCTTGCCGGCGATGTCGGCAGCCGTCGCGTTGGTCGCCTCGCCGACGTGGAAATAGATGCCCTCGCTGTAGCCGCCGGACATCTCCAGGATGCCCACGCCGCCCCGCCCTCGGCCCAACTCGGTCTTGTTGCCGCCCAGGTACGTCCCGCCGGTGATGATGTACGCACCCGTGCTGGTGGGCGACTGCGCGGTGTCGGATCGCAGGCCCAGGTTGGTCCGGCCCGCGTCAATCCCGCAGTTGAGGAAGCCGCCGGCCTCCATCTTGAAGGTCCCGTCATAGGCGAACCCGACCGATAGTCCCTCGGCGGTCGTGAGCGCGCCGCCGTCGCGGACGATCAGCGTGCTGGGACCCTTGGGAATCCACGAGCCGTTGGTGTCCAGATAGGCGTCACTTCCAATCCGCATGTCATTGACCTTCCCCGTCCCGCCGCTGAGGGTGACGGTGCGGGCATCCCGGATGTACCCATCAACCATGTTCTCGTTGTTGGGGTACGGGAACGTGGCATCATTGAAATGGCCATCGAGCGCCGTGGGCGGGTAGGCGTTCAACGGCTCCTCGGTCGTATAACGATACCAGTTGGCGCCCGACCGGAAGGTCGAATTATCCCCCGAGCTGCTAGGGTAGAACTCCAGCGGAACCTGTGCCCAGACCGGACCTGTCAGCAGGGCCAGCGCAGCCAGCAACAGACAAACTCTCGACATGGCCATTTCCCTTTCTCCTTTGGAGCGAAGATGGACTAAGGACTCCGCAAACGTGATCGAGCATTCAGCGGCTGAAGAAGGGGCGCACAATCCACTTACCTAGGCGTCGCCCCTCCGGCAGCCCTAGTTAGTTCCATTGTACCACCGCCTGCGAAGTCGTCAACGACGATGTCATCGGAACGACCCCAC
>JAPLSK010000215.1 GCA_026398675.1 bacterium
TCCATCATCTGGGACCGCGACTTCGGCCTGTTGAAGGAGATGCTCTCCGCGCCCATCAGCCGCAGCTCCATCGTCGTCGGGAAGGTGCTCGGCGGGGCCACCATCTGCACCGCCCAGAGCTTCATCGCCATCCTTCTGGTCTTCCTCACCCACATACAGCTGTTGTGGTACAACATCGCCTGGATTCTCCTGGCCAGCTTCATCGTGGGTTTCATGCTCGCCAGTCTGGGAGTCATCATCGCGAGCCTGGTGAAAACCTACGAGGGCTTCAGCTCGGTGATGAATTTTCTCATCATGCCGATGTTTCTGGCCTCGGGCGCCGTCTTCCCCCTGGACAACCTCCCGCGCTGGGCCTACCTCGTGGCCCGGGCCAACCCCATCGCCTACGCCGTGGACCTCTTTCGCGGCCTGATGCTCCAGCACTACGAGTTCACCTTCCTCATAGACTTGAGCGTGCTCCTGGGCCTGACCGTCATCATCACCGCCCTGGCGATCTACCGGTTCCATCGCATGACCGCCCGGTGGTAAGCCGACGGGTGGCGTGCTCTCATCGTTTCGGGTCCTCCGGCCGCCGGGGACTGACGGCGTCTTAGCCAGCCGGTCCTCAACCGATAGCACTAAACGAGGCGCTCCCAGGGTGTCTCTTTTTTTATTCCCGATCGCCGCCCGCCCCGGCATGGCCTGACTATTAAAAAAGGCACCCCCGGGGTGCCTCGTTTTTTTATCTACACGGCGGCTGTCAGTCGGACAGATCCATGGACAGCGCCTTCATCCGCTTGCCGGGGACGAATTTTATCCTCTTGCGGGCGGGGACGATGACTTCCTGGTTGGTGCGCGGGTTGCGGGCGAGCTTCTGCTTGGCCTTGCGGACGCTGAAGACGCCGAAGTCCCGGATCTCGATTCGCTCGCCCCGGGAGAGGGTCTGACGCATCTCCTCAATGAGCGCGTCGAGAACCTGAGCCGCGACCTTCTGGGTCACGTTCAGCTTCTTGGCCACGGTTATGGCAATCTCCCGCTTCGTCATCCTGACCTCCCCTCCCCGCCCTGAAAAGTTGGCTGTTCGGTGTGGAACCACCGCACCGCCACCTTCCCTCCCCAGCAGGGAAGTGGGAATCCTATTTAAATGACTTAAATGACAGGCTACTTTTTAAGAATACCACCTAGTCATGTGACGGTCAAGGGGTTAGTCGGCAATGGCGTCCAGGCACACCGGCCCGTCTTTCCTCAGCTCGTAGCGGAGGCCGCAGGCGGCGCAGGACTCGGTGAGAACTTCGTCCGATCGGAGCGGCAGGCCGAGCCTCCGACCGCAGGCGCACATCCATCCGACGAGCCGCGCCGGCACCCCGGTGACCAGGCCGAAGTCCGGGACGTTCCGGGTGACCACGGCCCCGGCGCCGACCATCGCGTGCTCGCCCAGGGTGACGCCGCAGATGACCGTGGCGTTGGCCCCGATGGTTGAGCCTCTCCGGCAGAGGGTGGGGACCCAGTCCGCCGATCCGCCCTTGGGGAAGAGGGACCGCGGGGTGAGGTCGTTGGTGAAGACGCAGCTCGGGCCGCAGAAGACGCCCTCCTCGAGGGTAACGCGGGTGTAGACGCTGACGTTGTTCTGCAGCTTGCACTTATCGCCGATGACCACGTCGCCGCCGATGTAGCAGTTCTGGCCGAGGACGCAATTCCGCCCGATGCGCGCCCCCGAGGAGACGTGGCAGAAGTGCC
>JAPLSK010000216.1 GCA_026398675.1 bacterium
GCCGCCGCCGCCACCGCCACCGCCGCCGGTGGTGGGGGTCTTCTTGAAGGTGAAGGTCTTGCTCCAGTCGCCTACGACGACCTTGACCTTAACGGTGCCGGACTTGGGGGAGACCATGATGTTGAGGCCGTCGGAGTCGCCGCCCTTGACCGAGGCGCGCCACTTGATCTCGTCGGGGCCGTTGGTGGTCACCGAGTCGTCCTTGCCCTGGGCGTACTGGCCGTCCTTCTCCCAGTCGAACCAGGTCTCGACCTTGATCTCGGCGTTGCCCGAGGTGATGGTGGCCGAGCCGTCGAAGCTCTCGAAGGGGGTGCTGTCGAAATCGTCCAGGTTGCCCCAGCGGACGACGATCTGCATGCCTTCGGTCCAGGCGTTGACGCGGTTGGTGCCGGTGGTCGTCGAGGTGTGGATGGTCGTGGCGGCCGAGGTGCCGGGGCTCCAGACGTTCGTGGTGGCATGCAGGGAATCGCTGACGACCTTCCCGGCCTTGAGCTGGAACTCGCCGTACCACTCGCCCACCTTGACGTGGATGGAGGTGTCGCGATCGCTGATGATGCGGACCGTCAGGCCGTCGGTGGCGCCGAGGGTGCTGGCGCGCCATTCCACGTAGTCCGGGCCCTCGTTGGTGATCTTGTCGTCGCAGCCGATGCGATACGCGCCGCCGGAGTCGAACATGCGCACGTCGGTGACGGAAATCTCACCGTACTCCGGGTCCACGAAGCCGTCGAAGGCGTGGAAGCCGACGCCGGGCAGCTCGTTGATGTTCCCCCACTCGAGGAAGATGGTGGTGGCGGCCTTGCCGCCCGAGAGCTCCTCGGTGGAGCGCTGCTCGACCTTGATCATGTTGCCGGTGGTGTCTATCTGCGACGTGATGGCAAGGGCTCCCGATATAAGGCCCAGAGCCAAAAGAATGACGAAGAGGCGTTTCATTGGAGGTCCTTTCTTTCTGCCCCCTCGGGGGGGATAACCGGACTATCGTTGACAGGCGAATTGGATAATACTAGCAGCTTTTGACTCCGATTTCAAGTATTTCCGCGGGTGAGCGCGAACCGGCGGTCCCCCACGGTGCGTCCGAAGGCATATCTGCGCTCGAAGGGAAAACGTAGCGAAGCGAGTTATGCCCCGGCAAATCCCCGCCCTACACCATCGCGACCTGGGGGTTGGGTTTAAACGGGCGGGTGTGACACCCGCCCCTACGGGGACAACATACGATTCTAAAACGTAGGGCGGCAACTCCCAAGTGCCGCCCGGTCGCACGATGAAGAAACGAAGGGCGGGGTACGGAGCCCCCGCCCTACGGGATTTGATTGAATCGCGCAATACCCTCGTAGGGGCCGACCTTTAGGTCGGCCCGCGGGCGACTGCAGAGGACTCGTCCTACGGGTCGCCCCTACGTCATCGCAACCTAGGGTGAGGTGTAAAGCGGTCCCCTCCCCCCTCTGGGGGGAGGCTCGCCTACGGGTTAGGGAGGGGGGGGTCCTTGGCCCCCCTCTCCCCGTGGGAGAGGATCGCCTACGGGCTAGGGTGAGGGTCGAGGCTGAGAAGGTTGGATGGTATAGAAAGCGTCTCCCTCTCCCTGTGGGAGAGTGGTAGGGGTGAGGGCTACCTTATAAAAAAACGGGCCGTCCTAACGGTCGGCCCCTACGTCATC
>JAPLSK010000217.1 GCA_026398675.1 bacterium
TACCTCGATGTCTCCCTGGTTCGCCAGGAAGAGATCGTAGGGGAAGAAGGTCAACGTCTCGTCCAGGAACGATAGCTCGTACTCCTGGGCGAATCCCTCGTCTCCGAGCGTTGCCCGGGCGATGCTTATAACCTCCGGGTCCAGGTCCGGGCAGTCCTGCCACGGTGTCTCCATCCGTCTGAACTGCGGGAACTGCTCCCGGTCCGTCCACATCCTGTGGAACATGCCCCGCTGGCCGAGCGGCGTGGACACGATGTATAACCCGCCGTGTTTGGACCGGGATATTCTGGGGAGCGCCGCGGCCATTAGCGCCTTGTCGTCCGCGACGTGGGCGAACTCGTCAAGCATCAGGTCGCTGAACCGCCCCGAGCGCACCGTCCCCGGGTTGACCGGGAGGATCGAGATGGAACCGCCATGCCTGAACGCTAAACGAGTCGTGGTTTTCACGCGCGTCGGTAACCGCCAGGCCGACGGCAGTTCCTCCCACATCATGAGGACTTCCTCTAGCCACTCTTTACCCTGGCGCTCGCCGGCGGCGAGATAACCCCATCGCGTAGCCGGGTCGAACAAGGCCTTATAGAGCGCCCTGCATCCCAAGCCCCAGCTCGCCCCGGTCTGACGGGCCTTCAGCCACAAAACGAATCGGTCGGGGCAGGTAAGCACTTGGCGTTGGTACGGATAAAACCGTATAGGCTCGCCGTTTATCCGGCCGACGGTCTCGAAGAACTCCACGGAATTACGAGGGCCGTCATGCCTCATCTGGTCCCCCGTCACGCCACGCGAGAAGAGCCCGCCCTTCCGCTCCCTCGGCACTCGTGAACGCCTCCACGAATGCCTGCGCACCCTCGATGTTGGAGGCGCGCGCTTTTTCGAGGATTTTTTCTTGTAACTCTGGAGCATCTTGAAGTAGGAAATAGAGGAACAGCCCCAACTTTTCGAGGCTCGTTTCTGGGAACGCCTCAAGTTCTAGCTTGGTGAGCTCCCGTAGTTCGCGGATGGCCCGCATGGCCACCTCCGGCTCCACGGCTCTTTCACCCGAGAGTATCTGTGTAATTCCGTCCAGGACGGTAATCGAGAGCATCTTGTGCATGAGCTGGATGTTGCCGCCGTAATAGTCGCGGATGTGCTTCAGCCGCTCGTCGGCGAGGTCCAACATCCCCTCGAAGCTGCCCATCCGGTGGAACCGGGAATGGTGGCTCACGTTCGAGGCGTTGAGTGCGAGCTCCGGGGCGTGCTCCTTCGCCCACGCCAGGACCTTGGCCTGCTTGGCGCCGTCGTCGAGCATCGCGTCTATCGCGGCCCGGTGCGGCGAAGCGCAGATTTTGCACCGCGCGTTCGGCATCCCAAGAACCGTCGGGGCTTTCCGGCGTTTAGGAGGTGACACGGCACTTCTCCACGTAATCGCGGACGTCGCTCTCATGGACCCACAGCACCGCCCCGAGCTTCCACGCGGGGAACCGCCCCTCCTGGACATAGCGTCGAGCCGTGCGGATGCTCACCCGCAGCAGGGCCGCCGCCCTGCGGATGGTTATCATGCCCTCGGGGTCTGCTGCGGGGTAGTCAGGCATTTATAAGTCCGGGGTCGGGAGGACCCGACCCGTTAGGCGGGTGCGCCCGCCGGCTCTTCCGTGCGGACCTGCCCGAGCGTCGGCAGGAAGACCATCCCCGGCGCCGGTGCGAACCGCACACTCGGGGAGACCTTCAGTTCGACGTGCGGCCGGACGGCCTGCGCCGTCGGATCGTCCGCGTCAGGCAGGAGATTCTTCATCCGGTCCGTCGGCGTCAGGGCCACCGTCCGGGTGACGAAGTCCGAGAAACGATCCCCAAGGATTGCCCGGAGCGGGTCCTCCGAGGAGGGATCGATCCCCAGGCGCTCCTGGAAGGTCTTTTTGATCCGGCCGTAAGTTCGGCTCTCCAGCACCCCCTTCTCGTCGGGCGGGATCAGCTCGTCGATGATGGCCTTCGCCTCCGCCTCGCGCTTCCTCGCCTCCGCCTCGAGCACTTTCGATTCACCGAGGAGCCGACACGCCAGCGCCACCCGCTGCTGTTCCTTTGTTGCCATTTTTCCCCTTTCGTTTTTCCGTGTATGCCTCGCACCTAGAGCAATCTTCCAGGCTGACCAGTCGCCCCGTCACCGCGCACTCACAGTCGTACCGCCGGTACAGGCACCGACCGCGCAGCTCCTCGAGGACGGCGTCGAGGGTCGCCCGGCTCATGACCGCAGCGCCATCTCGATAGTGTCTCGCACCCTCTCCCTGGCTATCCTCACTCTCGCGGCCAGAGAGGCGCATGCCGCAACCGGCCCGGACAGCCCTCGTGCAAATCGCCGGCCGGCCCGCCGATACTGGCGCGCCCGCTTTAGATGGGCCTCTATCCGCACTATCCGTTCGACCTGCGCCT
>JAPLSK010000218.1 GCA_026398675.1 bacterium
CGGTCGCCCGCGGGCGGGGACAGAGCCCCGCCCCTACGGGTCTTTGATAAAACCCTCCCGAAAAAACTACGCCTCCCGCTTTTTCCGGCTCACGAGGACGACGACCAGAACGATGATGATCGCGGCACCCAGGCCGATAACGAGCCACAGCCACCAGGGCATGCCCCGGTCGATCTCGGTCCGGGGCACCGCCCCGTCCGGCGAGTACGTGCGCGTGGAGACCAGCAGGACCGCCTCGGCGACGCCCTTGTCGAGGGCGGCCCCCATCGAGACTAAAGCGTAGTGGTCGCCCAGAATCTGCACCGCCTCGGGCAGCTCCAGCCCCGGCGTCATGGACAGGAGCTTGATCAGTTTATCCGCGCTGATGAAGCCGATCACCCGGTACCCGGGCAACTGTCCCTCGACGAGCTTGTAGTCCTCGTTGGTGTAAACCCCCTCGCCCCGGCCCAGATCCACGTCCCGAATCTTGGCCACCATCCCCGAGTCGGTGGTCACGACTAGATAGCCGTCGTAGAAGGCCAGCGCCGGTTTAAACGGCAAAGCAATCGGCCCGCCCAGTGTCAGCTCGTCCAGCACCACGTCGCCCTCCGTGCGGCGCTCCAACGAGGCGCCGCCCATCTCGCCTTCCAGGACCGACGCCAGGAGCGGCCGGAGCTTCTCGTCGTAGATGAGCTTGAAAAGCGCCGGATCGTCCAGCTTGAGCCCGAAAGTGACGCCCGGCATCCACCCGGCGTCCGTGAGGAAGAGGAAGGAGCCCCCGCCGACGCTCTGGATGAGGCTGACCAGGTTCTCCTCACCCACGGCCGCGATGAACCCCGCCGACTCCGGGAACTGGGAGAGGAGCCCGACGAGCATTCCGGCGATACCCTCTTTCTCCTCCAAGGGGACTTGGCCCTGGTCCCCGCCGATGAAGGCGAGGCAGTCCCGAGGCACGGGCAGCTTGGTCTCCGGCTCCTCCACCCCGGCAAAGTCGCCGTAGGCCACCGCGGAGAACCGAAGCCCCTCGGGCTGGACTTCGAGCCCCAACCCGACGCTCTGGACTTTGTTCAGCCATTCCTTGACCACCGCGGGGATCTGCGGGGCCTGGGTCAGGGCCATTGTCAGGAAACCGCGGACGGAGCTCATGTCTATAAGCACGCAGGCGGTCGCATCCTGATAACGCTCGATGAGCGGGAGGACGCTCTCGGAGTTGAAGAACCGCTTCTCGGGATCACCCAGGGCGTCCATGCAGCTCTTCACCAGGGGCATGGACTCGCTCGCGATGAAGAGGCCGCCGATCTGGGTGGTGTAAAGGCCATTGGAGAGCCTTATTTCGGCATCCGCGTACTTTTCGACGGTCTCGGGCTTATCCACCCCCATGGTTTTGTAGAAGAAATCGGAGAACGCGTCGGGGTCGTGGATGGAGACCAGAAACACCGACTGCGGCTCCGGGAAGCCGCCCATGGCGATGCAAAGCGGCTTGTCCACGTCAATCCCCAGGTCCCAGAGACCCTGGAGGGAGTCCACGGGGGGGTTCTCGGCGTCGAACACATCCCGGACGAGGTCCTCGATTCTCTTCACGGCCTCGTCCGCCAGGTTCGGCGCCACCCCGCGCAGTTCTTTGACCAGGCTTTCGGCGCCGTCCCAGAGCCCGGCGACGGAAGTAATGTAGGCCACTTGGAAGACCCCCGTCGGGACGGCCTCGGTGGGGTCGCCCCCCTCGGCGGAGCAACCGGCGAGCCCGAGGAAAAGACAGGCGGTCAACAGGGAGATGATTAAACGGCGCATCTTCAAT
>JAPLSK010000219.1 GCA_026398675.1 bacterium
GGGGCTAGTGTACACGGGGGCGGGGAAGTCGGGGTTCATCACCGCGCTCTACGTGGTGCTCACGCCCATATTTGAATGGCCGGTGTGCGGGCGGCGGATTCGATTGCGGGAGCTGGGCGCCGCGGCGGTCTCCCTGACCGGGGTGTACCTCCTGGCCGATCCCTCGGGTTCGGTGAACCCCGGCGATTTGCTGACTATGGGCAGCGCGGTCATCTTCGCCCTCCACCTGGCCTTCATAGACCGCTGGGCGCCCGCCGAGGAAACCGATGATAATTCCCAGCTCCGCCACGAGTTCACCCTGACCACGGTACAGATGGTCGTCGTGGGCGCGGGGGGGATGGCGCTTTCGCCGTTGTTGGAGACGCCGCGATTGGCGCTGGACGCGGTATCCGTCCCGGCTTTTTTGTACCTCTCCCTGGCGGCGACGGTGCTGGTGGTTTTCTGGCAGATGCGGTGGCAGCCGAAACTTGGTGCGGGGCGGGCGGCGCTCATCTACGTGGGCGAGGCGGTCATCGCCGCGGCGGGCGGTGCGGTCTTCTTCGCCGAGCGGATGCCGTGGTACGGCTACGCGGGAATGGGGCTCATCCTGGCCGCCATCCTCTGGGGCAACCGGCGTGGGTCGCAGACGTGAAAATGTAGGGCGGGGACTTTAGTCCCCGCCGTTTTACATTCCCAACCTCGACCCTCACCCCGGCCTATTCCTCGCTGCGATGACGTAGGGGCCGATCTTCAGGTCGGCCCGCGGGCGACCGTGGAGGACTTGTCCTACCGGTCGCCCCTACGGGGGGGATTCGCGTGGGATGGACGTAGGGGCGGGTGTCCACACCGCTCGCGGGTTTATCCAACATCGCGCACCCAAATGTAGGGCGGGGACTTTAGTCCCACCGTTTTTGCTTGTTGCGTGTGTGTGCGGGCAACGGTGAACGGTTGACACTCGGAGATCAACCGGTCCTTAAATGTCCAGGTTGGCCACCTCGAGGGCGTGGGAGCGGATGAACTCCCGCCGCGGCGGCACCTGATCCCCCATCAGCACGCTGAACATCTCGTCGGCGGCGAAGGCGTCCTCCACCGTCACCTGCAACAGCGTCCGGCTCGCGGGGTCCATCGTCGTCTCCCAGAGCTGCTCGGGGTTCATCTCGCCCAGCCCCTTGTAGCGCTGGACGGAAACCTCCCGGTTGCCGGTCTGGCGCAGCGTTTTCAGGAGCTCCAGGGGGTCGGTCATTTCGAGCCGCTCATCCTTGGCCAGGTGGAGGGTGATGCCGGGCTTCTTCTCCGCCATGAAATCGAGGCCGAAAACCTTCAAGGCGCCTCGGAGCTCCTCCAGCTCGGTGGCCTCCCCCAGCTCCTCCGGCTCGTGCTTCCTCCATCCCGACCGCTCGCCCAGAAGGTCGGCCAGCTCCTCCCCCGCCTCGGCCTTCTCCTCCAGAAGTCCCAGCTCCTGGTCGGTGTAAGCGTAGTCTACGACACCGGTTTCGAGGTCGCGCAGGTAGTATCGCGGCAGGCAGCCGTCCCGCTCGCGGCCGAGGTACTCCTCCACGTCCAGCCCCCGACGCCCGAGGCGCTCGAAGGCGAGCTCCACCCGTCGGAGGAGCTTGGTCAGACCGATGAGCTCGTTTTCGTCCCGCTTGACGCCGTCTATCACCGCCCGGGCCCCGCGGCAGCCCAGCTCGAGTACCAGGCGGTCCATCTCCCCCTCGCTCTGGATGTAGAACTCCTCGCGGCCGCGCTTTACCCGGTAGAGCGGCGGCTGGGCGATATAGATGTACCCCTGCTCCAGAAGCGGTCGCATCTGGCGGTAGAAGAAGGTCAAGAGCAGGGTGCGGATGTGGCTGCCGTCCACGTCGGCGTCGGTCATTATCACGATTTTGTGGTAGCGCAGCCTCTGGAGATCGAACTCCTCGGCGATGCCGGAACCGATGGCGGTGATGATGGTGATGAGCTCGTTGTTGGAAAGAATCTTGTCCAGGCGGGCCTTCTCCACGTTCAATATCTTCCCGCCGAGGGGTAGGATGGCCTGGTTGGAGCGGTCGCGACCCTGCTTGGCCGATCCGCCGGCCGAGGGGCCCTCCACGATGAAAAGCTCGCATTTCTC
>JAPLSK010000220.1 GCA_026398675.1 bacterium
CCGACTACCACGGCGGCGCCATCGAGAACGCCATGCGCGCCTTCTCCGGCGTGCCCGAGGACGCGGGGGAGATCGTGGAGGCGGCCAAGGCGGCGGTGAAGGCGGCCCGCGCCGAGAAGCGCGTCCTATTCGGCTTCGGCCACCGCTACCACAACAAGGACCCGCGCACCCAGCGCCTTTTATCCCTCGCCCGCGAGCTCGGCTTCCACGGCCGCTACTGCGCCTACGCCCTCGCCCTGGCGGATGCCCTCTCCGAGGCCGTCGGGCACAAGATGCCTCTGAACGTGGACGGCGCCATCGCCGCCCTTCTCTGCGAGCTGGGCTTCCCGCCCGAGGTCGGCAACCTCGTCTTCGCCCTGGCTCGGTTCCCCGGCCTCATCGCCCACGTCTACGAGGAGCGCACCGCCTTCAAGCCCATGCGCAAGATCGTCGTCGAGGATTGCGACTACGGGGGCCAGACCGGCAAGGCCCTCCGCTCCGAGGGAGGGTAGGCCGCCGCCCCGCGCCGATTCTCCAACCGTCCCCCGGGGGCGGTTTTTTTCAGGGGGTTCCACTCGGGCCCCGGAGGTGATACCATCCTCTCGTCTGGCCCCCCTTAAAGGAGCGACATGGTCGAGAAGCTGCTGGAGGCCATCCCCGAGTTCAAGCTCATCGAGGACATAGCCTTACGCGAGATGTGCCTCGAGTGCTGGCTGCGCGGGATTGACCTGGGCGAGTGGACCTTTGAGGAGGTCCTGGAAATCCCCTTCACCCTCCAGATCGAGACGCGGGTGACCCTCATCGAGCACACCCGGGGGGTGACGCTTCTGGCCGACGCCATGGCCGGGGTCATCAACCAGTTGGACCAGGACGACCTCAAGGTGAACCACCAGTACGTCATCGCCGGGGCGCTTCTGCACGACGTGGGGAAGCTCCTGGAGTTCGTCAAGAACGACGGCGGGTACGTGAAGAGCCGCATCGGGCGCTACCTGCGCCACCCCATCACCGGGGTCTGGCTGGCGATGACGGTGGGGCTGCCGGTGAAAATCGCCCACATGATCGGCTCCCACGCCTTCGAGGGGGACAAGACCCCCCGCAGCCCCGAGGCGATAATCATCCACCAGGCGGATTTCACCTTGTTCAACGCGCTGAAGAAGGAGTTCAAGTAGGAAGGGGGAATCATGCCGGTCAACGGATTCAGTTTCAACGCCTTCGATCCTATCTACCCGGTTGAGCCGCGGTTGTTCGCCGGTCGCCGGGTGGATCTGGAGATGGCTCGTGTAGCGCTGATTTCCACCCTCAAGCGTCATTCATCCAATATGTTGGTGCTGGGCGAGAAATGGGTCGGCAAGTCGTCCTTTGCTCTGGCGGTGCAGGAGATGGCGGCCAACATTCCCTCTCTGGCTGGGATGGAGGAACTGGAGTTCCGATCCGGTGTCTACACCTTCGGGG
The DNA here is from genome assembly GCA_026398675.1 of bacterium. Lineage (NCBI taxonomy): Bacteria > bacterium. The sequence continues at coordinate 1,432 of JAPLSK010000220.1, forward strand.
CATGCGCCAGTCTGGATCATGTCTGTCTGGCGTTGATTGACACGTTCCGCAAGCTGGTGCCCGACCAGAGCAAGGTCATTGAGTTGCTGTCGAGCATCCGGGGGATTAAAGTCGGGCTGTTGGGGTTGGAGCTGGCGGAGCGGGAACGACCGGAAATACGGCTACAACTCTCGCCGTTGGTTCTACACCTCCTGCGGGAACTGGCTCCCCGCAACCAGGCTTTTCTAGTCGTCTTAGACGAGACGGAACGCCTTGCCTCCTTCGAGGGGGCGGCCCACCTGCTGAAGGATTTCATGGAAACCCTCAGCCGGGAGGGACAACGGCAGGTCATGTTCCTCTTTACCGCCACCCCCAACGGCGAGCGTCGACTGCGCGAGGATCACCCGTCCTTCCCCCGCCAGTTCCGTTACATCCAGCTCGACCGGATGACCATCGTGGAATCCATGGAACAGGTGGATTCATGATCTTATGGGTCTGCGCAGCCAGAACTATGAATCAATCCTGACCTATCTTGCTCAAAACGCATCACTAGAGGTAGCGAGCAAGGAATTGATCGAGAAACTAGGTCTCTCCCCGCAAGCTGTTAATGCTGCTGCTAAACGTCTAATTGAACGTGGAATCTTAGAAAAACTATATCAGGACGGCCTCGTGCGTTACCGGTTCCGCAATCCGCTTCATAGAGCCTGGTATTCACTCGTCTCCAGCATAAAAAAACCAAGTAACAAGAAGTAAATAAATGGCTGGGAAGACCGTTATCGAGAAGATTCTCTCCCGCGCGGCGGGGCGCGACGTGGAACCGCTGGACCGCGTCTGGGTGGACGTGGACCTGGCGGTGGTGCGCGACTTCGGCGGCCCCAACGTCGTGCTGGAATACGAGGAACACTTCGGCGACGCGCGACCGGCGGACCCGTCCCGCATCGCCATGACCTTCGACTACCAGGCCCCGGCCAAGGTCACCAAGGTCGCCGAGAACCAGGGCATCTGCCGGAAATTCGCCAAGAAGCACGGCGTCGAGGCGCTCTACGACGTCAACCGGGGCATCGGCCAGCACGTGCTCCTGGAGGACGGGCGCATTTACCCCGGCCAGGTCGTCATCGGCACCGATAGCCACATGAACCTTCTCGGCGCGGTGAACTGCTTCGCCACGGGGTGCGGGACGACGGACGTGGTCGCCGCCTGGAAGACCGGCCGCCTGTGGTTCAAGTGCCCCCCCACCCTCAAGGTCGTCGTCACCGGCAAGTACTCCCACCCCACCAGCGCCAAGGACCTCACCCTCTTTCTCATCAACAAGCTCGGCACGGATTTGGCCAACTACCGGGCCGTGGAGTTCTCCGGCGAGGCCATAGACGAGCTGGACCTCGCCGGCCGGCTGACCCTGGCCAGCCTGATGACCGAGATCAACGCCAAGATAGCCTTCTTCCCGCCGTCGCCGCGGGTGGACGCGTGGCTTGCGGGTCGGCTCGGGCGCAAGGTTGAGCCGCTCGCGCCGGACCCCGACGCCGCTTACCGGGCTAGGCTCGGCTACTCGGTGGACGGGCTGCGGCCCCTGGTGGCCCTCCCCCACTACCCGACCAACGCGATGCCGGCGGGCGCCGACGGGGTGGCCGGGAAGCGCATCACGAGCGCCTTCATCGGAAGCTGTACCAACGGGCGGATCGAGGACTTCCGCGCCGGGGCCGAGGCGCTCACCCGCGCCGGCGGGAAGGTCCACCCCGACGTGATGCTCACCGTCGTTCCCTCCACCGCCGAGGTGGCCCTGGCGATGCTGGAGGAGGGGCTCTACGACACCTACATGCGCGCCGGGGCCATGGTGACCAACCCCGGCTGCTCCCTGTGCACCATCGGCCACCACGGGGTGCTGGCCCCGGGGGACGTGCTGGTTTCCACCTCGAACCGCAACTTCGAGGGCAAGCTGGGGCGGGGGGCGGAAATTTACCTGGCCAGCCCGGCCACGGCGGCGGCCAGCGCCGCGCGCGGCGTCATCACCGATCCTTCGACCCTTTCGTAGATGGGGCAAGGGGTTTTGCCAGAGGCATAGCTCGCTTCGCTCGGTTAAACCCCTTGTCTCCACATAGAACCGGGAGAACCGATGCGATTCAAGGGCAAGGCCTGGGTCGTCGGCGACGATATCGACACCGACCAGATCTACCACGGTCAGTACCTGCCGCTGACCGATTTTCGCGAAATGGCCAAGCACGCCCTGGAGTTCGTCCCCGGCAAGGAGGGCTTCGTCGCCCAGGTCAAGGACGGGGACATCCTCGTCACGGGGAAGAACTTCGGCTGCGGCAGCTCTCGGGAGCACGCCGTCCTGTGCCTCAAGCACGCCGGCGTGGCGTGCATCGTCGCCGAGAGCTTCTCGCGGATTTTCTACCGCAACGCGGTGAACCTGGGGTACCCGGTCCTCGAGTGCCCCGGCGTCACCTCCGTCGTGTCCGAGGGGGACGAAATCGAGGTGGACACGGACACCGGCGAGGTGACGGATCTTTCCATCGGGAAGGGGGCGACGGGCGTGCCGCTCTCCGACGTGGAGGCCCGGATCAGCCGGGCGGGCGGCCTGTTGGAGTACATAAAAACGGAACAGCCGTAGCGTCCGCCCGCCGGGTGGGCGATTCGGCGAGGGGAAGGCTGGAAGCGTTTAAGTGGGTGAGTGCGGGGGCTCGCCCTTTACGTTTGGGTTGGCAGCAGACAGGTGTGGCACCTGTTCCTCCGGACAATCCCCTCTCCCTGTGGGAGCGGCGCGCCGACGGGCTAGGGTGAGGGCTACCCTAGATAAAAGCGGCGGGGATTAAAATCCCCGCCCTACGTTCGCCCCCCACCCTAACCCTCCCCCCAGAGGGGGGAGGGGATTGTGCAGCGGGCGGGTCTGGAGACCCGCCCCGACAACATCACAATTTTCGAGGCCCTGGCCGCGGTGAAGCGGCGCCTCGCAACGCACTCCCCGTCCGGCGCCCGCTCCTTACACTATCGCCCTGATCCGGGTGCCCGCCGGGCCGGTGTTTTCCCAGACCAACTTCTTCGGCCTTCGATCGTTGATGGTGACTTGATCGGGCTTGAGGTCCCGCTCGACCATGATCCGTGGAATGATTATCTCGAACTCGTTTCTGGAAGTCTTTCTGCAGTGGACTACCTCACCCTGAAACGTCGCTCGACTTTCGTTCATGAGCCCCCCCTCCGGTCAATGGTCGGCGCCGCGAGCGAGTTGTATGACGGGTTCGAGGACGGATGCGCGGCAAGCTAAGTCTTTGTTTCGCCACCATTCAGTGAAAAAAATAACACGAAGCAGAATCCCTGCTCACTATCCGAAACTATTATATACGGGTTGGGATTATTTTTCCAACGTGAAGGCGGCAACCGGCCATTTAGTCAACTCTAAGCTGCATCGTTGGGGATAATCGCTCCACCTGGATTCGCGGGTCCTACGCGCCGCCGTCCACGTAAATGACCTTCTCCCGCTCGTAGAACACCGACCCGAGTGCTCCCCGGCGGTGGCGGACGTACCTCCGCTCGGTGTAGACGACGGGGACGTGCGCGGAGGTGCGCATGGTGGAATTTCTCAGGGCCAGTCCGGCCGCCTCCACGATGACGTCGAGGGGGAGGGGGGCCTCGCGGTCCGGTCGGCGCACAACCACGTGGGCGCCGGCGCCCTGCTGGACGTGGAACCAGACGTCGCCCGGGCGGGCCAGTTGGAAAGTCACGAACTGATTCGCGCGCCCGTCGCGTCCCCAGTAGAGGGTGAACCCCCCGGGCAGCACCCGGCGGCCGACTTTGGCCGGGAGGACGCGTCCGCCCTCCGCCGTGGGCCTCTCACTCTCGACATGCCGCGCGTGGAGGTTCGAGAGGGTCCCGAGGGGGGCGTCGGGGGCCATCGCCGCCGCGAGCTCGTCGTAATCGGCGTCGAGGGACGCGATAAGTTCGTCCAGCATGCCGGCGTGCTCGCGGGCGCGTCGGTTCCGTTTAGCCCGCTCGAAGAGCCGCTGGGCGTTGACTAGGCGGCTGGTCTCCGGATCCAGGGGGACGGTGAGGCCCTCGGGCAGGGTGATGGAGGCGGGGGCGGCCCCCCGAACGTCGGTCGAGGCCAGGAGCAGTTGACCGGCGTGCATGAGGTCGTCGGCGCCGGCTGCCTTGTCCATGGCGTCCGCCTTGTCCCGGGCGGCCTTCCGCCGACGGCCGGAGATGCGGTCCAGCTCGCCCCGGAGACGGGCGGCGAGGGTCGCGCGGCGGTACTCCCGCTCGTAACGGGCGATCATGGCCGTCTCGTCCTCTTCCGTCGCCGGGCGCGACTCGCCCAAACCCAGGAGCGATAGGGAGGAGACGACCCCCGCGTCGGCATAGAACCGCACCTCGCCCGCCGAGGCGATGAGCCGGTCCCCCTCCGCGGCCAGGAGGTCGAGGGTTTCCGCGTTGAGCTGGTCGAAAACCACGTCGGGCGCCAGGGAGAGACGCCGGAAGAGCTCGGTGACCGCCGAGGAGGAGACGCCGTCCACGCCGGCGACGAGTTCCCCGGCCAGGCTCCGCTTGCG
>JAPLSK010000221.1 GCA_026398675.1 bacterium
GATTATCTGCTGCTGGTACTCGTCCAGGCGGGGCTGGACCTCGAGCTCCTTCTGCCGCGTCTCCTCCTCCAGGGTCTTCAACGCGTCCTGGAAGAGAATCCACTCGTCCTGGACGCGCTGCAGGTCCACGTAGGCGATGACGAGGGGTTTTAGTTCACCGTCGTCGCCGTCGTCCTGGGCCAAAACCGGGGATACGAAAAGGGCCAGCAAAAGGGTAAGCGGTAGAATCTTTTTCATCTATCCCTCACAGGGAGAAGTAACTATACCCAAGGATAGCATAATGGCGGCACTGTCGCCGTAAACGCCTCAAACGCCCGTCGGCGTCGCGCCCCGTCGCGCGTACGGTGGAACGAAGCCGTAGGTTCCCTTCCATTCGCCGGGTTCCAGCCTCTCCAGGCCGCGGGCGTCGTCACGCCGGTGCAGGATGGTGAGGGTGGGGTACGGCGGGAGGACGAGGTGGTACTCCGCCCAGAATTCCGGCCGCCGGAGGAGGTCCATCTCGTAGAAAAGGATCGGCTGGGTCCCGGACAAAAGCTCGCCCGGGGTGATGTTCAGCACGAACCACTCGGGCTTTTTGGCAAGGACGTAGTCGTTGTCGAACCGCTCGTGCCCCGGGAAGCCGAAGCCGGCGATGCTCACCCCCTCCCGGGCGATGTGGCGGTCCATCAGCCCCACCATGTCTATGGTGTACAGATCGGTGAAGTAGGGGATGATGCCGGTCGAGGTCAGGGCCACCCGGTCGTCGGTGTCGGCGTATTCGTTGAGCCACCGGGCCGTCGAGTACCGCTGCTGGACCCCGAAGCGCAGGGGGCTGAAGGCCATCGAGGGGTCGGCCTCGAGGTGCGTGAGGTATAAAAAACCTGCCAGGGCCAGAACGGCGGCGGGGATGCGGACCGCCCTCCCCCATTTCTTTTCGCGGAGCCGCTGGAAGAGGTTTAGGTAACCGGCGGCCCCCACGAGGACGAGGATGGGCAAGGTGTGGTGGAACAGGCGCAACGACATCCAGTCGCCGCCGATGGCCGCCAGGTATATCCAGTACAGAAGACACCCGGTGAGGAACGGCAGGACCTTGACCCCCCACCGCCTCCAGGGGAAGAAGACCGCGCCGACGAAGAGGAGCGCCTGGGCTTTCACGAAGGTCAACAGGTACTCCAGGCCCCGGCCGATGACCCGCAGGTTGATGCCCACCTTGGCGTAGAATGTGTTCGGCAGCCAATCGCCGTAGTACGAGAGCCGGAAGATGAGCTGGCCGGCGACCATGAGCACCCCGGGGACGAGGAGGAGGGCCGCCCGCAGCGGGCGCCTCCCCTTCTCCAACAGGACGACCACGAGGGCCGGGATGCCGAAGAGGACGGCGTCGGGGCGCGTCAGGACGCTCAGGCCGAGGAACATCCCCGCCCCCAGCGTCTCGCGCAGCCTCGCCCGTTCGTCGGCGCCCTCCCGTCCGAGGAGGAGGTAAAAACCCGCCAGGAGGGTCAACGCAAGGGTGGAGACCTCCATGGAACCCGGGAGGGTCCACCAGATAAAGGTGCCGTTGAGGGCCAGGGCCAGCGCCGCCGCCGGGCCGAGCCAGGAATCCTTCCCCGCGATGCGGCGGCCCAAGAGCCAGACCAGGCACAGCGCGCCGGCTCCGGAAAGACCGGCCAGGAGCTTCACCGCCAGCGTCCCGGGGATGCCCAGCCCGATGAGCGGCGTGAGGGTGAGGACCCATAGGAAGTTGGTGTAGCCCTCGACCCGCTCGCCCACGTTGTACACCGGTCCCTGCCCCTGGGCCCAGTGCTGGGCGTAGCGCAGGGTGATGTAGGCGTCGTCCGCCGAGAGCCAGTTCATCCGGGAGCTGTACCAAAGGGAAAGCCCCAGCCAGACCGCCAGGGCGATTACGAGGAGCAACCGCTGTAGCCTTTCCCCGTTTGCCGGGGGCATAGCTCGCTTCGCTCGGTTCTCCACCTCGGCCCCTAGAAGGTCTGGGCGATGCTGAAGTGGAGGCGGCCCTTGGGCACGTCCTCGCTCCAGCCGTAGTCGAATCCCAGGAGCCCCACCATGGGGATGTCTATCCGGACGCCCACGCCGTAGCCGAAGACCAGGTCGCCCCAGTCAACGTCCGCCAGTTTTGCCCAGGTGTTCCCCGAATCCAGAAAGAGCATGCCGTACACCATGTTTTCCACGATGGGGACGCGGTACTCGAGGTTGGAGTAGAGCTTGAAATTACCGCCGATGAGGTCGCCGTCGGAGTCGCGGGGCGAGAGGTCATAGTCGTGGTAGCCGCGGACGTCGAGCCCGCCGGTGTAGAAGCGCTCGTAAATCGGGACCTTCTCCGTGTCGCCGTAGGAGTCCACGAATCCCGCGTAGAGTTTCATCGCCAGCGCCGTCTTCCAGAAGCCGGGGAAGTAGGTGGTGGCGTAACCCGTTAGTTTGTAGTAGTCCTGGTCGCCGCCGAAGGGACCACCGGCGACCTCGAGGCTCAGGTACTGGCGGGAGCCGGTGGTGGGGAAGAAGTAGTTGTCGCGGGTGTCCCGCATGAGGGAGAGGGTCACCGAGCTGGTCAGCGTGGTGCCGGCGGCCTCCAAGGTGGAGTCGCTGGCGTCGTCGTAGGGGTTGATGGTGTTCTCGGCGTAGTCGTACCGGAGCCGCCAGGAGGCTTCCTCGCCCAGCGGACGCCCCACGAGGCCGTAGAGGCCGAACTTGACCTGTTCGTAATCGAAGCTGGTCTGGACCGAGGAATGGTAGGCGCCCGCGCCGACGGCGGTGTGGGTGTCCAGGAACCAGGGTTCGAGGAAGGAGAGGGAGAGGTTGGCCGTGGTGGCGCCCAGATCGGCCGAGAGGGTGAGCTCCTGACCCCCGCCCTTGGACTTCCAGATTTCGGGGAACGCCTCGGAGTCGAAGTTTATCCACCCGATGGAGAAGTTGGCCATCAGGCCGTCCCGGGTGGAGTAACCGCCCCCCACCGAGATGCGCGTCGTCCCCTCGCGCTCCACCACCCGCACCGTGAGGTCAATGACCTTGGCCACCGGGTCTATCCGCCAGTCGGGGACGACGTTCTCGAAGTACTGCAGGTTGAAGATGCGCTCCAGGGACCGGCGGAAGGCCTTCCCGTCGAACACCTCGCCGGGGTATATGGTGAACTCGCGACGGATGACCTTGTCCTTGGT
>JAPLSK010000222.1 GCA_026398675.1 bacterium
ATCTGAAGGTCAGCCCCTACGTCAATCCCCCTCCCCCCTCTGGGGGGAGGCTTGCCTACGGGCTGGGGTGAGGGGTTCCTTAAATCCCCTCCCCCCTCTGGGGGAGGCTTGCCTACGGGCAGGGGTGAGGGGTAAAAAAGCGGCGGGGTTGGGAAACCCCGCCCTACGTCATCGCGGATGCGCCGTTTTCCCTCTCCCCGTGGGAGGCCTGCGAGGCGCGGGGCCAGGAGTGAGGGCTTCCTTAGAAAAAAAACGGGCCGACCTGAACGGCGCGCCGTCGGTCGGCCCCTACGTCATCGCAAGCCGCGGAGCCTCAATTCACAAAAAAATCCCGTCACTTCCCCGAGGGGGAAATCTCGAACGCCGGCATCTCGGTGACCTCCGGGTGGATGCCCAGCTCGCCGCGCCGCGCTTTATCGAGGAAATCGCCGTAGGTCAGGACGCCGGCCTTCTCGATAATCGTGCCCACCTCCACGTGGTAGACCACCTCCATCCCGGCAATGACCTGGCCGAAGACCACGTAGTCGCCGTCCAGGTGCGGCCGCGGCGCGAGGCAGACGTAGAACTGGCTGCCCGCCGAGTCCTTCGCCGGGCTCCGGGCCATCCCCACCGCCCCCTCGATGTGCTGCAGGGTGGCGTTCTCGAAGGGGAGGAAAGAGTCGGCCAGATTGCCGGTTCCCGCCCGCGCGGGATCGTTCCAGTACGGGCAGCCGGCCTGGATGACGTGCCCCTTCTCCACGCGGTGGAAGCCGATGCCGTCGTACTTCCCCCTCCCCACCAGATCCACGAAGTTCGCCACCGTCAACGGGTTCACCGAGTCGTGGAGGAGGATGTAGAAGTTGCCGATGTCGGTGTCCATACAAACCACGGGCGTCTGGTCTGTGGGGAGCGGGACGAGGGCGCCGGTGTCTCCGCCGCAGGAGGCGGCGGCGGCGAGGAGCAGGATTGACAACAGGTAAATGCGTTTCATGTCGGTCCTTTCCCGGAAGAGGAGCTGCCGGTTCGTCAACGACACCCTATCATAACACTTCGAAATTCGAGCCTGGGTGGACCGGCGGTCGTCAATCCGACGCGCCCTTCCGCCCAAGCGACAGCCAGGCCTTTACCTCGGCGACCAGGCCCTGGAAGAACCACCAGAGGGGGAAGTAGACCCTCGAGCGGAAGCCGAGGTTGAAGACGGATCTCCCGATGGCCGCTCCGAGCAGAAAAACCAACGTCAGCGCGAGCGGCACCCGGTAGAACCAGCCGCCCTCCCCGATCAGGCCAAGTATGGCCCCGGCCGTCAGGAGCGCCAGCCAAAGGACGGACAGGTTGCCCAGGAGGTGGCGGACGAGCACCCTCGGGCTGAACGACCGCCGGGGGATGGAGCGGATTCCGCGCCGCTTCTCGGCGATAACCCGCGCGGCGAGCTCCGCCATGCCTTCCGGCGGGACCAGGCGCCCCACCAGCCCCTGCCGTCCGGGCAGGAAGACCACCTTTTTCCGAGCCCTCGCCAGTGAGGCCAGGTCCACCCCGCTCCCGTCGGCGAACTCCCGCCGGACGGCGTAGGGATGGCCGTCCAGGTCGCTCGGAACGCCCGTTCCCGCCTCCCAGGCGGCCAGCCGCCAAGTCCATCCGCGGTGGATGCGCTCCGCCTGGCTCAGCGCCGACTCGCGTCCCCCCATCCGGCCAGACTCCTCCAATTCCGGCACCAGCAGCCGCCCCACCACCAGGGCGTTCCGTTCGTCGGCCAAGGGGGCGACTAGCCGCCGGATACCGCCGTCGGTCAGCCTTCCCCCACGACCCGGGGAGACGAGAATGGGCGCGTCGGTCCGGCGTTCGGCTTCAATCCCCTCGTACCGGATTTGGCTTGCACCGCGGGTCGGCACGGGGCGTCGCGGCACGTCCGCCTTTTTGGCGAAGAGGGACGTAAAACCGCAGATTAATGGGTAGGCCAGATGGGCCAGCGCCAGGGCGCCGGCGCCGACGGTCATCAGAATGTCGGGGAGGGTCATGGAGCGTCGGGGGCGAGGGCGGCGTTCCGGGCATCCTCCGTCTCCGCCCGGGCCTGGTTGTGTTCGGCGAGGGTGCGGCTGAAGGTGTGCGTCCCGTCGCCGTTGGAGACGAAGAAGAGGTAGTCGTGCTCCTCGGGGGAGAGGGCGGCGGCGATGGCCGCTCGGCCCGGATTGTCTATCGGTCCCGGCGGCAGGCCGGGGTAAAGGTAGGTGTTGTACGGGCTCTCCACCTTGAGGTCGGCGTACTCCAGCACCTGCTTGTGCTCCCCCAGGGCGAAGAGGACCGTGGCGCAGCTCTCCAGGTTCATGCCCCGCTCGAGGCGGTTGGCGAAAACGCCGGCGATGCGCGGAAACTACCCGAAATCCGCCCCCTCGGCCTGGACGACGCTGGCCAGTGTAAGTGTCTCGTTCCGGTCCACCCCCGACCGCCCGCTTTTTTCGAGCTCCTCCTCCCACACCCGGTTGCCCCGGTCCAAAAGGAGCCCGGCGACCTCCTCGGCGGTGATGCCCACCGGCACCTCGTAGGTATCGGGGAAGAGGTAGCCCTCGGGTGAGTTGACCCTGTACCGCTCGAAGGCCGCCCGGGCGGCGGC
>JAPLSK010000223.1 GCA_026398675.1 bacterium
AGGGCGGGGATTTTAACCGAGCGAAGCGAGCTATGCCCCCGGCAAATCCCCGCCGTTTTATTCAACGGAAGCCCTCACCCCCATCCCCTCTCCCACAGGGAGAGGGAGACCGCGGTAAGGGCGGGTGGAGGTGAACGTCAATCCCAGAAGCCGACCCGTTCGAACTCCAGCGTCGGCTCGCCGCAGCGCGGGCAGGTGTGCGTGCCGGTGTAGGGGTCGTCTATGAGCCCTATTTCGTCGGGCAGATATCCGTAATCCAGCTCGGGGGAGACCTCGACCCAGGCGGGCAGGAAACCGTCGGGGCCCGCGAGGTCCAGGAGGTTCTCCGGGGGGGTCCAGGCGGCGGAGAGCTCCTCGTACTCCGCGTAGTGGTCGTCCATGAACGCCTTGCTCTCGTCGAAGCCGGTGGGGGCGGGCACGCCGAGGCGGTCGGCCAGCATCCCGACGAAATCGAAGCCCACCACCAGCACGTCGTCCGCGGTCGCCGAGTAGTAGAGCTCGGTGCGATAGTAGGGGTAAAAGCCGCTGCCGTAGTAGATATCCTCGATTTTATAGCCGCAGGCGGGGCAGTCGCCCTCGAGGACGGCGCCGGCCAGGGCCCCGAATGTCAGCACCAGCAGCAGTCCGACGGTCGCGCGCATCGCTCCTCCTTTAGTCCCATTCGCCCGTCACGGTGAAGCGGAGCGTCCGCTCACCGCACGCCGGGCAGGGGAAGACCTTCCCCTTCTCCCACACCCCTTCCACGAGGAGCATTCGGGGGAACGGGCCGGTCACGGGGCGGTCGGAGGCGATCCGCGCCCCCGGGGGCAGGTCGCCCTCGATCACCGCCGGCGGCGACCAGGAGTGGAAGAATTCCTCGTACTCGGCGGAGTGCTCCTCTATCACGTCCCAAATCGCCGTGCTGTGACGGACGGGGGCGAAGTCGTAGCCCACGAGCCCGCCGAACTCCACCGACAGGTCGAACTCCACCGAGACCACCCGGTGCAGGTCGCCGGCCCAGTAGAGGGCGAAGGCGCTGAAAGGGTCCTCGAGGCCGGAGCCGATCCACAGGTCGCCCTCGGTGTAGCCGCAGTTTTCGCAGTCCGCCCGGCACATTTCCCCGGCGAGCGCCGCCGCCGCGAGCGCCGTGAGTATCGGAATCGTCCAACGGTTCAAGGCCGCCTCCTCGGATTTGCGAGGATTTATTTTACCCGACCGCCGCCGGGTTGTGCAAAAAAAGACGCCCCCGGGGGCCGGGGGCGCGGTCGGAATGGGTCGCGGTCAGAGCGTCGGGTCGCCGGGATGGGGGTGAGGGTTGCCGCGTACCCCCTCTCCCTTCCAGGGAGAGGGCGGGGGTGAGGGTCGGGGCGTGAAAGCGGCGGGGATGGGAATCCCCGCCCTACGTCGTGAACCGCACAATATCCCGTAGGGGCGACCGTCCACGGTCGCCCGCGGACGGGTCAGGAGACCTACGCCATCGCACCCCTCACCCTGGCCCGTAGGCGTACCTCTCCCCAGAGGGGAGAGGGGACGCGCATCGCGAGGGGGGGGATACGCGGTACCGGCGTCATTCCTCCCGCATGTGGCACAGGGCGCAGTCAACCGCCTCGCACTCACCCGATGGCACGAGCTCCAGCGTGGCGTGGACTATCTGGAACCGGTCGTAAAGCTCGCGGGCGAGGTCCCGCCGTAGGGCCGTGCCCTCCTCGACCCGCATGGCGCCCGGCACCCGGAGCTGCGCCGTCAAGACGTGCATCCGGCTGGTCACGCACCAGACGTGGAGGTCGTCCACCCCCGTCACGCAGGGATAGCCCGCGAGGAGCTCCCGCACCGCCGGCATGTCCACCTCCCGCGGGGTCCCCTGCAAGAGGATGTGCACGCTCTCCCGGATGAGCCCCCGGCTCCAAATCACAATCACCGCGGCTATCCCCAGCGACAACAGCGGGTCCAGGAGCCAGAAGCCGGTGAAGATCATCACCACGCCGCCGATGACTATTGCCACCGAGCTGCCCAGGTCGCCCGCCAGGTGAACGAGGGCGCTCCGGATGTTCAGGTCGTGCTTTCCCGCCTTCAGGAGCAACATTGCGGTGATTAAATTGACCACCAGGCCGATCCCGGCCACGACGAGCATCTCGGTGGTCCGCACCGCGTGGGGGGTGATTATCGCCGTCACGGCCTCGTAGGCGATGAAGGCCACCACGGCCAGGACGGTGATACCGTTAACGAGGGCGGCCAGAATCTCGCCCCGGTAGTAGCCGAAGCTCTTCTCGCCGGTCGCCGGGCGCTCGGACCAGGCCAGCGCCAGGTAGCTCACCCCGAGGGCGAAGAGGTGGGTGAACATGTGGCTGGCGTCGGAGATAAGGGCCAGGGAACCCGATATCAACCCCCCCACCACCTCGAGGGCCATGCCGGCCGCGGTGATGATTATCGCCAGCCGGAGCCGCATGCGGCTCACCGCGCGGTGGTCGTGCGCATGGCCGTGGTCGTCGGTCTCGGGCTTGGGGTGGTGGTGGTGGTGCTTCATACTTAGTGGAAGAAAAGGGTCCAGAGGTCGGCGGCGCCCATCCGCGCCAGGACTATGCCCAAAACCAGAAGGAGGACGAGGATCACCCCCTGGCCGGTGAGGGTGCGGCGCTCGTTGTAGAGGGCGTCGGAGGCCGAGAAATCCCTCCCGCTCCGCTCGGGGTAGGGCGCGAGGCGCGGGATGAAACGGCGCACCGCCCGCCGGTAGCAAGCATACTGCGCCCCGAACTCCCGGACGAGGAAGGGCTCCTCGAAGCGGATGATGAAGTGGTAGTAGACGGTGTAGAGGAGCGGCTGCACGGCCATCAGAAACCAGACGCCGCCCACGGTCACGGTGCCCAGGGCCATGAGGGTGTTGCCCAGGTAGAGGGGGTTGCGCAGGTGGGCGAAGGGCCCGCGCGTGCAGAGGGCGTGGGCGCGGAGGTCCCGGGCGCGGGTGGCGCCCCCGGCGTGACCCACCCCCCAGAAGCGCAGCGCCTCGCCCAGAAAAATCAGTGGCAGCCCCACGGCCCAGCTCCACGGCCGCGGGTCGCCCAGCAAAATCAACAGCAGGATGAACGGCACCGGGAGAATCCCGCGGTGCCGGAAGAGCCATTTCCCGAGCCGTTCGGCGAGCCGCTCGGCGGCGGGGCGGTCGCCCGGCTCCCCGTCCGAGACGCGCAGGTTCTCGTCGGAAGGGCTGTTCACGGTTCCCGGCAACATCCGCTTGTTTCCTTCAGATTGAGGAACCGATAAGTCGGCCCTCGACCCGGCCCCTGGGCGAGGGCTCATCCCCCGGGTAGAGGGGGACCGGATGCCTTCCCAGCTCCGACCCTCACCCCGGCCCGTAGGCGAGCCTCTCCCTAGAAGGGAGAGGGGACATGCATGTTGCGATGACGTAGGGGCGAGT
>JAPLSK010000224.1 GCA_026398675.1 bacterium
GCCGAGCTGGGCCGCCCGGCGCCGGTCGGCGTAAACGTGCGGGTCGGAGAGCTCACGGGAGAGCTCGTCGTAGTGCGCCATTAGCTTGTCAAGTTTTTCCAGCATGGGCGATAAAAAAGAGGGCGGGTGAGATTATACCACCCCGCGCCTCGCCGGAAGTTTTCGCTAGTAGAAACGGAACGCGACGCCCAGGGTGTAGGTGCCCTTGAGCGCGGGCGGGGAATCGTCCAGGAGCGCCGCCTCGACCCGACCGTTCGCCTCGGGGTGGTCGCTGTACTCCTCGGCGTTTCCCATGAGGCCCCACTCGATGAGCTTGACCCAGGCCGCGGAATCCGCCGGCTGGTACTCCACACCGGTGAAGACCCCGTCCTCCACGGCGACCAGGAGCGCCCCCCAGCCGGTGATGGCCAGCGCCCGGTCGGCGACGACGGCGTCCCAGGCCCCGCGCACCGCCGTGCCCCGGCCGCGCAGGTACTGCGCCGCGGCGAAGAGCTCCGACTCGTCCACGTAGTAGTCGCAGGACTCGATCCAGGCCACCGCCCCGAAGTCGCAGAGGGTCGCCGGTTCGAAGTGGGGCGCCTGTTCCTCGAAATGCGGGTGGGTCCCGATGAGCGAGCGGACGGATTCCACGCGCTCCGGGTCGGCCCCGGCGAGGGGGGAGAGAATCACCTGGAAGGGGTTGTTCTCTTCCACCAGCCGGTCGGCGTCGGCGAGGCAGCCTCCCGGCACTCCCGCCACCAGGCCCGCGTGGCTGACCACGAGGTCCAGGCCGTAGTCCGGCCCGCCGATATAAAACGTGAGGTGGGTGAGGGTGCAGGCGGCGAGGAAGAGCGCCAGCGCGGCGAGGGCGATTCCGGCTACGATGACGGGTACCCGGCGCATCGTTGGCCCCTCCTACTCGAACTTGACCGCGTAGCCCAGGGTGAAGGTGCCCTCGACCAGCGGCGCGACGCCGTCGGCCGTCAGCCACTCCGCGATGCCGTCGGTCTCGGGATCGTCGGCGTACTCCTCGTCGGGGCCGATGACACCCCACTCCCGGAGCTCGGTGTTGGCGGAGTAATCGTAGGGCTGATACTGTGCGCCCTTCAGGGTCCCGTCCTCGATTTCCACGAAGAGCGCCCCCCAGCCGGTGAGCGCCATGCCGCGCCCGTAGACGAAGTCCAGCCAGCCCTCCCGGACTTGCCCCGCCTTGGCGCGCAGGTACTGGGCCATCCGTAGGACGCTCTCGGGAGCGACGGCGGGCTCGGCCCGGACCACCCAGACCACGGTGCCGGGGTCGTGGACCGCCTCCAGCTCCATCATCCGCATCGTTTCCGAGACGTCGCCGAACTCCGTCAGGCGGGCCGCGGCGGCGTTGATGACGCCCGTGTCGGCGTGGGGCAGCGGGATTAAGGCAATCTCGTTGCAGCAGCCCTCGAAGGGGATGAACTCCCGCGTCCACAGGATCCCGCCGGGCCAGCCGCAGACGAATTTGCCGTCGCAGTAGACGAGGTCCAGCCCCGAGTCCGGGCCGCCGACGTACACCTCGTACTCGTGGGCCAGAACCGCGGCGGGGAGGGCGAGAACGACGAGCGACAGGACGAGCCGGCTGTGCATTTTTCTCCTTGGACGTCAGGGGAGCGCCAGGGGTGTCTCTTCGGATTGCGTCAGCGAGAGGAAAAGAAGCACCCCGGACTCGGTGGTCAGGTTGGCGGTGATGGCCCCGGACGAGAGTGGATCGGCGTGGAGCCTGGAGGCGTGGATGCCGGTCAGCTCGGCGGCGTGCTCCTGCATCAGGCGTTCCACGCCCGTGAGCATCTGGGGGCTCATCCCACCGTGAGTGGGCAGGGGCTCGATTTCCCAGACTATGGGCCGGGCACGGACCTCGTCGACCGGCGGCGGCGGCGTCTCCGGCCCCGGGGTCTCGAAGTGCAGCTCGGTGTAGAAGCTCACCGGCTCCGAGGGACCGCCCTCGCAGGAGAGGCCCAGGACAGCGGCAAAAAGAAGCGGTGGGAGAAGTCTCATGGTCCGCGGTCACTCCCCCATTTGAAGGCCTATTGTATAATCCCGCAGTGACGGCTGACAACCCCAAAAATTCCAGCGTGTTACCGCCGCCGGACGACGAGCTTTCCCCCCGGCGCAGGGTCCTCATCGCGCCCTTCGTCGGATTGATTTGGCTCTACCGGCGTCTCATTTCGCCGCTCTTCCCGCCCACGTGCCGCTTCGAGCCCACCTGCAGCGAGTACGCCGTGCTGGCGCTCAGGAAGTACGGCCTGGTGAAAGGACTCGGGAAGGCGATATGGCGGGTGCTGCGGTGCAACCCGTGGGGCGGCTCGGGATACGACCCGCCGTGAGCCGGCATATTTGCATACGCGGGGCGGGGGCCGTGCGTCCCTTTTTTTATCGAACCCGCCCCGGCCCGCAGGCGAGCCGCTCCTAAACGTAGGGCGGGGATTTTAACCGAGCGAACCGAGCGAAGCGAGCTACGCCCCCGGCAAATCCCCGCCGCTTCACCCCTCACCCTTAACCTCCCCCCAGAGGGGGGAGGGGAATAAGGCATCCCTCACCCCCGTCCCCGTCGGCGCGCCGCTCCTAAACGTAGGGCGGGGATTTTAACCGAGCGAACCGAGCGAACCGAGCTACGCCTCCGGCGAACCGAGCTATGCCCCCGGCAAATCCCCGCCGCTTTACCCCTCACCCTAACCCGTAAGCGCGCTTCCCCCCAGAGGGGGGAGGGGAATAAGGCAGCCCTCACCCCCAACCCCGCAGGCGCGCCGCTCCTAAACGTAGGGCGGGGATTTCAATCCCCGCCGCTTTCACACACCAACCCCCACCCCACGTCGGCTAATCGCCACCGCCGCCCATCAGGATGTCCTCGGCCTCCTGGATGTCCATGAGCTCGCCGACCTCGGCGGGCGGCTTGGACGTGCTGTCGGCTCCGGCGGTGATGGTCACCACCCTATCCTTGGCCACGTAGAACTCGCGGCTTATGAGCCCGCCCTGGGTGGCCACCTTCAGCTTGTGCTCGCCCGACAGGAGCTGGAGCCTGCCCTTGGGCAGCTTGCCGATATATAGATCGTCAATCCAGACATCGGCGCCCTCGGGACCCACCATGTTCAGCCAGCCGTA
>JAPLSK010000225.1 GCA_026398675.1 bacterium
GGTGTAATTTACGTCCACCCGGTGAAGCCTGCGTCCCGGCTTGTCCAGAAACGCGCAGACGGCGACCGGGCGGCCGTAGTGCTCATCCAGGAAGCGGCGGAGCTCGGTCAGCGTCCGCCCCGTGTCCACGATGTCCTCGACGAAGATGATGCGCTCGTCGGGCCTGGCCTCGGGAAGCTCGCCGTAGAATTGGAGCTCCCCCGGCTCGTCGCCGTCGCGGTAGCTGGAGAGCGCCACCACCTCGAACTTGAGGGGCATTTCCAGGCGGCGGACCAGGTCCGCTAAAAAGATGATCGACCCCTTGAGGACGCCCAGGACCAGAAGCGGCCCGTCGCCGAGGTCGGCGTTTATCTCCCGGGCCAGCTCGCCGACCCGGCGCTCGATGTCCCGCTCGCTGAAGACGACTTGCATTGTGGCGACCGCCCCCTCCCGGCGATGATACCAAAAACGGACCCCGCGGGCCGCTTCTGGGGTGCGATGTGAGTGGGGGACGAGAAAACCCGCCGACGGTCAATCGTGGACGGCCGCCCCCGCGAATCACGCCGAGGGAGCATCCCTATCCAGCCAACCCGCCGAACGGATTACCCGCCTCCGGTGTTCCTCGCGTTGAACGCGGCCGGCTCCGGGTAGTTCAGGGTCTCGTTGTCGAAATACGGGACGGTGTTGCCCTCGAGCATCTCCGGCGGGAAGGGGCCGAAAAAGAGCTCCCCGTCCATCGAAAAGACCGGGAAGTAGTTGTAGACCAGGATGGGGACCCATTCGTCGCCCACCCGCTTGCTCGTCGTCTCCTTCTGGGTGACGCCGAAGCCGACCTGGTTTTCGAAAGGGCCGTAGCCCACGTCCACCACGCCCTCGGTGAGGAAGACGTTTTCGTACACGGCGCCGAAGTAGGCGACCTTGGGGCCCGTCGCGGTGAAGAGGACGGTGAACTGGCGGTAGGTCTTCAGCTCCACCCACATCGCCTGCTGCTCGGGGGTCGGCTCCACGCCGACGGTGGGCGCGGTGGCCATGAAGGCGTGCTTGAGGCGGCTCTGGTCCTCCCAGGTGACCGGCTCTTCCGCGCCGGGGCGCGCGATGAAGATGAAGCCGACGGGTGAGTCGCCGCAGCCCCAGCCGTAGAGATCCCGGGCGTCGCCCAGGCGGAGATCGGGCTCGTAGATTTCGATGTACTCGGCCAGAATCGCGGCGGCGGCCGCCTCACCGTCCGCGCCGGCGGGCACGAGCGGTTCCCGGACCGCGGCCGCGACGGAAGCCAGGGCCAGCGAGATAAAAAAACAGCGTTTCAGCATCGCCGGACTCCGTAAGACACTGGGGCGCGAGGTCGCCCGCCCCTTTAAATGTCCGTCCCGTGCATCGCCACGAGGGCCAGGTAGCGGTCGGCGATATCGTTCGGGTCGCGCTTGAGGGTCTCGTAGGTCTCGGCCAGGGAGCCCAGAAGCTCGCCCAGGAGGGTGTCGAGGGGGTGGCGGCGGCCGGTCTCGGAGAGAATGGTCGTGGCCGTCCGGGCAAGCCCCTCCGGGAGGTGCTCCAGCTCGAAGTTGACGTCGAGGCCCACGCCCAGGACGGCGTAGACGACCTTGCCGCCCCGGAGTTCCGTCTCCACCAGGACGCCGCCGTACTTGAGCCCCCGGGTGACGAAATCGTTGGGCGGCTTGATTTTCGTCGGGACGTAGCGGTCGAGAATCGGGTGGAGGGCCACGGGGACTATCCGGGAGAGGAGGTCGGCGGCGGAGGCGTCGAGGCGGGGCCGCAGGAGGATACTGAACCAGAGACCGCCCGGCGGGCTGACCCAGACGTTGTCCCCCCGTCCCCGGCCGGCGGTTTGGGTCTCCGCCGTTATCACGAGCCCCTCGGGCTCCCCGGCGCGGGCCCGCTCACGGACCGCGTCCGAGGTCGAGCCGATTTCCCCAAAATGCTCGATACGCCAGCGGACGGCCATGGTTTCCCCCGTCACTCGCCCCGGTTCACCAGGCGCCTCAGGGAGCGGATGGTCTCGAAGAGGGTCGT
>JAPLSK010000226.1 GCA_026398675.1 bacterium
TTCAACGTCACCGACCTGGGGTGCGTGATTCTGGGCGGCGCCGGGGCGGGGTACGTCTGGAGCGCCTGGCTGGACGACGGCACTCCGGCCGCCAACGCCAAAGTCGAGCTCTGGGCCGAAGAAGAAGCATCCCCCTGGTACCAGGAGCTTGCCCGCGAGGGGACGACCGACTCCGACGGCTGGGTCGAGTTCTCCACCCCCGAGAGGAGCCTGGAGTACCCGGTGAGCGTGGCGGAGAAGGACGGGAACTACGCCGTCGCAGACACCTACGAGTTCACCACCCTTACCGGCATGCAGCCGACGGGGTATCTCGTCACCGACCGCACCCTCTACAAGCCCGGCGACACGGTCAACTGGGAGCTCATGCTGCGCCGTGAGATAGAGCCCTCGGGCCAAATCTACGGCTACGAGCAGGTGAAGAACTTCCGGCTCCAAATCCAGGCCACGGCGGGCGACACCCTCTACGAGGGCGAGGTCGTCACCGACTCGCGCGGTCGGGCCGGCGGCTCCTTCGACATCCCCGAGGACGCCCAGCTCGGCTACATCTACTTCTACGCCTACTACACCGACGCCGACGAATACCAGTACTCCGTCTGTTACTCCTACCTCCGCCTGGAGGAGTACAAGAAGCCGGAGTTCGACGTAACCGTCAGCCTCCAGGAGGGTCCGCTGCGTATGGGCGGCGAGGCCCAGGCCACAGTGACAGCCACCTACCTCTACGGCGAGCCGGTGGGCGCGGGCGTGGTCCTCTACACGGTCACCCGCACCCCGCGCTGGTGGATGCCGGAGATTGCCGATGCGGACAAGGAGACGATGCCGGCCTGGTTCGAGGACGCCGGCTACGACTACGACTACTACTGGTGGGGGTGGTACTCGCCGACCCAGGTTTACACGGGCCGGATGGAGCTAGGGCGCGACGGCACGGCCAAATTCCCGGTGATGCTGGTCCCGCCCGAGGGCGACGAGAACCAGCAGTTCTGGGATTACGGCTGGTACACCTATTACTACGACTTCGCGCTGTCGCTGACGGTTTCGGACTCCTCGGGCCGGGCGGTGGACGGGAGCGCGCGCACCAACGCGGCGCGCCACCTCTACATGCCCACCATCACCCTGGACGCCGATACGGTATTGACCGGCGAAGACGTCACCGGCAACTTCAGCCTCATAGACCTCTTCAAGGAGCCCGCGGCCGGGGTCCCGGTGACCATCACCCTCAACCCCGTCCCTGAAAATTACTACAACTGGGACACCCAGAACTTGCAGGGCTACCTGAAAGGCGATTCCGGCGTGACCGGTGAAGACGGCGCCTTCGCGTTCACCCTGGGCACCGCGGGGATAGATATCGGCTCCTACATCCTGGTGGCCGACTTCGAGGATCCGTGGAGCGGCCAGCGCCAGCACTTCGCCTGGGCCTACATCTCCGAGAAGCCGGTGGAGCCGGAGGAGATAACGCCCTACCTGACCCTGGCCGCCGAGAAGGACTTCTACGCCGTGGGCGACACGGCCCGGGTGACCATCGGGTGGAACAAGTCCACCGTGCGTGGAATCCTTCTGGTCGAGAGCGGCGGGCTGGTCCGCGATACGATTCCGGTCACCATCCGCGAGGGGGAAACCTCGCAGGTGATCAAGCTCGATGGCGTTAACGCCCCCCTGACCACGCTTCGGCTTCTGACCTTCTTCGAGCGCACCCAGTACACCGCCAGCATCGCGGTGCCCATGGTGCCCGAGGAGAAGGTGCTCGCCGTCGGGATTGAGCCCTCCCGCGTAAGCTACGCGCCGGGCGAGAAGGCCACCCTGAATCTCACCGTCACCGACTCGGACGGTCGGGCGGTGTCCGACGCCCGGCTCACCGTGACCGTCTTCGACACGGCCCTCTACGTCCTGGGCGCCGATAAGCACGTAGACGTCCGCAACTTCTTCTTCAAGAACTTCAACTACGGCTACCTCTACCAGGCCAGCTCCGCGGACTACTGGACGTACTACGACTTCTTCGACTACTGGGCCAGCCCGGCGGGCGCGCTGCCCCACGGCTGGATGATCTCCCAGCTCGGGCTCGCCTCCACTGAGATGGACAAGCTCTCCGAAATCACGACCGCCGATCACGCCATGTACGCCGACGGCGGGGGGGCGGGTTACGCCACGGGCGCGATGGAGGCCGAGTCCGCCGTCTCGCCCATGGCCCGGGCCGAGGATCTCAAGGCCGGCGATGAGGGCTTCGGGGGCGGAGGCGCCGCCGGGCTCATCGAGGAGCTGGCCGGTCAAATCCGCGAGGAGTTCAAGGACACCGCCTACTGGCAGACCCAGATAAAGACCGATTCCCGGGGCCGCGCCACCGTCAGCTTCGACCTCCCCGACGATCTCACCGGCTGGCAGGTGGTAGTCTGGGCCTTCGAGGAGGACCGGGTGGGCCAGGACGAGACGGTCTTCCGCACCGTCCTGCCCGTCGTCGCGCGGCTCCAATACCCGCGTTACCTCACCGAGCGCGACGAGACCACCCTCACGTTGAACGTGGGCAATTACACCGCCAAGGCGGCCACGGGCCAGGCCGGGCTGGTGGCCGAGGCCGAGGGCGCCGTCGAGATGCTCACCCCGGACCTCTGAGGTCGTCCCCCACGGGGCGCCCGCCTACCTCTTCGAGTCCGGCCGCGCCGAGGACGACCCATACCAATTCACCTTCCGGCTGCCCGAGGAGATAGACCCGGCCCAGACACACCTGCGCGTCTGGCTCCACCCGAGCCTGGCCGGGAGCCTCAAGGACGCCATCAGCTTCCTCCAGTACTACCCCTACAACTGCGTCGAGCAGACGGCGTCGCGTTTCTGGCCGGCGGCCATCTTCGCCAAGGCCATGAACGAGCTCGGAGTGCCGGCCGGAGTGGTGGAAGGCTCGGCGGCCGATTCCGTCAACCGCGGCATCACCCGCCTCTACGGCCAGCAGAACGCGGACGGCGGATGGCCCTGGTGGGCCGGCGGATACTCCAGCGAGCACATCACCAGCTACGTCATGGTGGCCCTGGCCGAGGTGGGCGACGTGAGCTGGCTGGACCCCGACTTGGAGAGTAAGCGCCGGGAGATGGGCGCGTCCGGCGTCAGCTACCTGGAGAGCCTGTACGGCGACCTGCCCGACGACACGACTCTCAACATCTACACCCTCTACGCCCTGGCGCTGTGGGACGCCGGGGTGCCGGAGAAGCAGTGGCGGCTCGTCTACGACCGCCGGGAGACGCTGGACTCTTACTCGCGGGCGCTCTTGGCCCTATTCCTCCACGAGAACGGCGACGACCGGGAGGCCCGCCTGGTGGTGGAGAACATGGGGGGCTACGCCGAAGTGACCCGCGACGACGCCTACTGGGGCCACGAGTATGACTGGTGCTGGTACTGGTGGCAGGACCACGTGGAGACCACGGCGCTGTCCCTGAAGGCCATGCTGGAAATCGAGCCGGACAACGCG
This sequence comes from bacterium, assembly GCA_026398675.1. Classification (NCBI taxonomy): domain Bacteria; species bacterium. Next base: position 3,449 of record JAPLSK010000226.1, read on the forward strand.
CTGATGGAGAAGGCGGCCCACTGGCTTCTGGTCAACCGCCGCTCCAACCACTGGAAGTCCACCATAGACACGGCGCTTTCCGTCTGGGCCCTCACCGACTACATGGCCTACACCGGCGAGCTGGCGACTGACTACACGGCCACGGCGAAGCTGGGCAGCGAGGTGCTGATCCAGACCCCGTTCACGCCCGCCGACGTCTGGGGCGACGGGGTATCCACCGAGCGCGACGGCGAGGAGGTCCAGCCGGGCACACTGCCCTTCACCATCGAAAAGAGCGACGGCCCGGGCCGGCTCTACTTCACCGCCGCCCTGGAGTTCTACTCCAAGGAGGAGATGGTCCCGGCCCGCTGGGACACGGTCCGTTGCGAGCGCGAATTCTACCGCGTAGGCTCCGACGGCACGACCCTCACCTCCCTGGTGGACACCGACTGGACGGTGAAGGTGGGCGACTACATCGAGGTGGTGCTCACCATCGAGAGCCCCAACGATTTCGATTACGTGGCGGTCGAGGATCCGCGGGTCGCCGGGTGCGAGTTCCTGCCCAAGGACCGTTCGGGGTGGGATTGGCAGACCGGGACCTACCGCGAGCTCAAGGAGCAGCTCACCGCCTTCTTCTACGACCAGCTGCCCCTGGGCGAGCGCGAGATACGCTACCGCGTGCGCGCCGAGCGGCCCGGCGTCTACCACGTCATGCCCACCCAGCTCTACGGCATGTACGCCACCGACATCCGGGCCAACTCCGCCGAGCAGGTGATAACCATCACCACTCAGTAACGAGGAGGCAAGGGGCTTAAGCCCCTTGTCGTAGGATCCGAAGGGCGGGGCGTCATTGCCCCGCCTTGTTTGAATGCGGCCCTCGCCTCGCCGCGATGACGTAGGGCGGCCCCGTGGGATGCATCCCCTGCGGGCCGCCGCGTTTTCTACGTTCCCAACCTCGACCCTCACCCTAGCCCGTAGGCGAGCCTCTCCCTGGAAGGGAGAGGGGACACGCCCCGGGCCGCGCCTGCGATGACGTAGGGGCCGACCGACGGCGCGCCGTTCAGGTCGGCCCGTTTTGTACCCACCCCCCCAACCCGCCCCCCAGAGGGGGGAGGGAGATTACGGCGGCCCTCGCCCCGGCCCGCGCCTCGTTGCGTTGCGCTACGGTTGCCGCCCTGCGCCGTTGTTTACGGTGGCCCGTCGCGCCTTGTCCCCCCCGCCGCAAACTGGTAAAATCCACCCTGTACGTGAAGAACGACCGGGTAGAACCGACCGGCCTTTTCGCCGGTGAGCCCACCCGCTTGGGATCCAAGGTGAAACGATGCTAGACGAGAAGAAGACCAAGGCCCAACTCATCGCCCTGCTCCGGGAGCTGCGGAGCGGGGGGGCCGGGGACGGCCTCGACTCCCTCTGCGACGGCATCCCCCAGGGCGTCTTCCGCTGCGACGCGGACGGCGGGATTACCCGGGCCAACCGGTCCCTGGCCCGGATGCTCGGCCGCACGGACCCCGGCGACCTCGTCGGGGTCAGGCTGCGGAGCCTCCTCGCCCATCCCCGGAGCGCGAAGGGCCTCTTCGACGGTCTCAAGTCCGGCGAGCGGGTCGCGGGGTGCGGGGTCGAGCTGAAGCGGGCCGACGGCGGGACCCTTCGGGCGTCCCTGACCCTGGAGCCCCGGTCGGCCGCCGATGGTCGAACGGTCTTCGACGCCTTGGTGGAGGACCTCTCGGGCGACGAGACCCTGGAGCGCCGGGAGAGGCAGAGCGCCGTCCTGGCCGCACTTTCCCGGGAGCTCTTCACCGTGGGCTCGGTGCAGGAGGTTATGGACGCCGCCGTCGGGCGGCTCGCGGAAATTTTCCCCACCTATTCCAGCGTGAACCTCGTCGAGGAGGACGGGCGGTTCCTCGTCGTCCGGGCGCACCGGATGGCTTCGGCCATCCTGCGCTTCGGCGAAAAGCTGACCGGCCGGCGTCTCCGCAACTGGAAAATCCCCCTCGACACGAACAGCATCATCGCCCGGACCATCCGCACCGGCCATCCCACGGTCCACGGCCTGGACTTCGAGCCCGACTCACCCGTCAACGAGGCTCTCATCCGCGACCTGGTCGAGGCGCTGGTCGAGAAAAAAAGCCCCCTGCGGCGCTTCGGGGTCCAGATAGCCGAGAAGTTCGGCGACGCGTCCTTCCTGGGCATTCCCTTCACCGATTCGGCGGGGCGGGTCACCGGCTCGATCACCGTCATCGCCCCGTTCAAATTCAGCCGGGACGACTTCAACCTGATCCAGGTCTGCTCCGACCTCGTCGGGAAGGCGGTCGAGCAGCAGCTCCTCGCCGCCGGGCT
>JAPLSK010000227.1 GCA_026398675.1 bacterium
GCCGGCTCGAAGAGCGACACATGGCACCGTTCGGTCAAAAGCGTGGGCTCGACGTTTATCTCGACCACGTGGGCCCCGACGCGGCGCGCCACCACGGGCAGGCTCGCCGCCGGCTGCACCTCCCCCGACGTGCCGACGACGAACATGAGGTCGCACCCCTCGGCGGCCCGGAAGGCGGCCTCGATCACCCGACCGTCCAGCGGCTCGCCGAACCAGACCACCGACGGGCGCATGAGCGACGCGCAGGCCGGGCACTCCGGCAACGGGTCCTTCTCCCCCTGGGCGATTTTTTCGTGCCAGTGATGGCTCCGGTCCTCGGTGGCCGGGCAGGAGAGGCAGTGCTTGCGCCAGATGTTGCCGTGGAGCTCGAGGAAATCCTTCGAGCCGGCGAAGGCGTGGAGGCCGTCCACGTTCTGGGTCACCAGGGTGATGGGGATACGGGCGGCGGCCTCGGCGATTGCCAGATGGCCGTCGTTGGGCAGGACTTCCATTAGCTTGTTCCGCCGCTCGCGGTACCAGCCCCAGACGAGGGCGGGGTCGCGGTTGAAGGCCTCGAGGGTGGCCAGGTCCTGGGCGCGGAAGTTCTTCCACAGGCCGCCCTGGCCGCGGTAGGTCGGCACGCCCGACTCGGCGGACATCCCGGCGCCGGTGAAGACCACGACGCTCCCCGCGTCGGCCACGCGCCGGCGCAGGTCCCGTATCACCGCCTCATTGGCGTCCATCTCCCCCCTAGCCGAACTGGGTGAGAACCGAGTCTTTGGCCCAGTGGAGGTCGTCGGTCTCGGGGCAGTCGCGGTTGAAGTGCAGCCCTCGGCTCTCCCGGCGCTCGAGCGCGCTCTGGACTATCATGCGGGCCACCAGGGTGATGTTGCGCAGCTCGATGAGGTCGGCGCAGAAGGCCCCCCGCCGGAAGGTGTCCTCCACGTTGCGGGCGATGAGCCGGAGCCGGTCGGCGGCCAGGCGCAGCCTCCGGTCGGAGCGCACGATGCCCACGTAGTCCCAGGTCAGGCGGCGGACGTTGTCCCAGTCGTGGTCCAGGGTGACCATCTCGGTGGGCGGTCGGACTTGGGGGGCCTCGGCCGGGGGGATGTCCTTCGGCGGCGGGCCCAGCTCCTCCATCCAGCGGGGCAGGTCGTCGGCGGCCTCGTGGGCGAAAGCCACGGCCTCCAGGAGCGAGTTGCTCGCCAGGCGGTTCGCCCCGTGGACCCCGGTGCAGGAGCACTCGCCGACGGCGTAGAGGCGGGGGAGGTCGGTGCGGCCGCGGAGGTCGGTCAGGACCCCGCCGCAGAAATAGTGGGCCGCCGGGACTACCGGGAAGGGCCTTTGCGCGATGTCGTACCCCAGCTCCAGGCAGCGGCCGTAGACGTTGGGGAAGCGCTTTTTGAGCTTCTCCGCCCCGACGGGCGTGGCGTCCAGGAGGACGTGCTTTTCGCCGGAGGCCTTCATCTCGGAGTCTATGGCCCGGGCGACGATGTCGCGGGGCGCCAGCTCGGCGCGCTCGTCGTAGTCGGGCATGAAGCGGCGGCCGTCTTTGGTCAGAAGCCGCGCCCCCTCGCCCCGTAGCGCCTCGGTGATTAAAAAGCTGCGCTCCTGCGGGTGGTAGAGGCACGTGGGGTGGAACTGGACGAACTCCATGTTGGCCAGCCGGCATCCGGCCAGGAGGGCCAGGGCCATGCCGTCGCCGGTGGCCACGTCGGGGTTGGATGTGTATAGGTAGACCTTTCCGGCGCCGCCGGTGCAGA
>JAPLSK010000228.1 GCA_026398675.1 bacterium
AGCCTCCCCCCAGAGGGGGGAGGGGACACAGGGCAACCCCCACCCCGGCCCGTAAGCGCGCTACCCCTCGCCGCCGGGGAGAGCGAGACCGGCGAAAATCGCCCGCAGCCAGCGCCCCAAATCCTCCGCCATCGCCCCCGACCGCCGCAGGACCTCCCCGTGGGGGAAATCCTCCCGGGCGGCGTAGTTGGTCACCGCCGAGAGCCCCAGAACCTTCAGGCCCAGCCGCCGCGCCACGATGGCCTCCGGCGTGGTGGACATCCCGACCACGTCGCCCCCCAGCCGTCGGTAGGCCTCGGCCTCGGCGGGCGTCTCGAAGCTCGGGCCGGAAATCCCCACGTACACCCCCTCGGCGACCTCCAGGCCCAGCTCCCGCGCGCTACAAAGGGCCATGGCGCGCAGGTCGGCATCATACGCCCCGGTCATGGGCGTAAAGACCGCCTCACCGCGCAGGGGGTCGTAGCCAGCGAGGTGCAGGTGGTCCCGGATGACGAGGAAGGAGCCGGGCTTAATCCCGGTCCGCAGGCTCCCCGCCGCGTTGGTCAGGACGACCGTCTCCGCCCCGAGTCCCGCCGCCAGGCGCACCGGCAGCGTCACCGCGTCCGGGTCGTGGCCCTCGTAGAAGTGGAACCGGCCGCAAAACGCCAGCACCGGAACCCCGGAGAGAACCCCCGATGACAGGCGGCTGGGGTGGCCCTCGACCCGCGCTCTCGGGAAGCCCGGAATCTCGGCGTAGGGGAGGACGACCGCGTCCGCCGGCCCCTCGACCGCCGTCGAGAGCCCCGATCCGAGCACCAGCGCCACCCGGGGTGCGGGCAACTTTTCTTTCAAAAAAGCCAGGGCCTCGCCGGTTCGGTCCATGACCCCTCCGCGGGAAAGACGCCCGTATTTTAACCCTTTTTCGCCCCGTTGACTAACCGCCGCGCCGAGGGGTAACATGGGGGCGTTCCATCCTACCGGGCGTCGAGTGCCGGGCACTCGACCGGGGAAGGCGGTGCAATTCCGCCGCGGTCGCGCCACTGTGAACGGCTAGGGGCGGTCGGAGGCCACTGGGGAAAAATTCCCGGGAAGGCGTCCGCCCCGCGGGAGAATCGCGCAGATTCCCGGAGCCGTGAGCCAGGATACCCGGTCCCGGTTAAAACCCCCTTCGCGTAAAAGGAGGCAGCCGTGACCACCCGCATCCTGCCCTGATAGAGCCGTCCGCCCCGGATGACATCCGGCGCCGGGCGGCTCTTCATCTCATCCCCTTTTTACAAAAACGGTCAAACTCACGGAGGTTTTCCCGTGCGGAAAATCGCACCCGTTCTCTGCGTATTGTTCATTCTCGCCTCGGCGGGCGACGACGTCGGCCTGGTCATCATCCGGGAAATCCAACCCGTCACCGGGACGGACTGGCTCGTCCTGGAAGGGGACGACATTTTGGCGTCGGGGGCGACCACGCTGGGCGAGCTTTTAGCCGATATTCCGGGGGTCTGGATCAACGAGTCCGGCACGCCGGGCGGGCTCGTCACCGCCTCCATCCGGGGGTCGGCCGCAAATCAGGTCCTCGTCCTGGTGGACGGCATCCCGATCAACCAGGCCGCCAACGGCACGGCCGACCTCTCGGCCATCCCCCTGTCGGAATTGGAGCGGATAGAAATTCGTCGGGGCGTGGCCAGCAGCCACTACGGCGGCGGCGCCATGGGCGGCGTGGTGAACCTGGTCACTAAAACCGGCGGGGGGGATGCGGGCGAGCTCACCCTGGGGCTGGGCTCGGCGGG
>JAPLSK010000229.1 GCA_026398675.1 bacterium
AGTGGGGGACCGGCTTCTATATCAACCCGACGAAGCCGGAGGACGCGGCGCGGTACCTGCGCGAGGTGGTGCTGGAGGAGATAACCGAGTAGCCATCGGGGCGGGTCGGCCGGTTTTTTTAAGGGCGGCGGGTAATCTGCCCGCCGTGCAAATTGCGATGACGTAGGGCGGCCCCTCCGCGGGCCGCTGTTTTCACGTTCCCGGCTCCGACCCTCACCCTAACCCGTAGGCGCGCCTCTCCCTGGGAAGGAGAGGGGACATGGGGCTACCCTCACCCCGGTCATTGCCACGCTGCGATGACGTAGGGGCCGACCTTTAGGTCGGCCCGCGGGCGACCGTGGACGGTCGCCCCTACGGACTACCATCGTAAAAACCATAAAATCACCCACACCGCCAGGCCGACGGCCAACGCCCCCGCGCCGTAACCCCACCATCCCCCCCGCGTCAGCGGCGGCCACGGCGACAACAGGAGCGCCCCCGCCAGGGAAAAGGCCGCCAGGGCGCCGAGGAGCCCCAACGGCTCCAGCACCCACCGCCCCGCCTCGCCCAGCAACATGCAACCTAACAGGATGACGCAAACAGACGGCGGCAGTAAACCCGCTTCCACCCCGCCGACCGCGCCGTCCGATGGGTCGAGATGCTCCCCTGTCCTCCGCGCCCGCGCCCGGCGCCAGCTCCCGCCCAAAAGGCCCAGGGCAATGAGCATCAACGCCGCGCCGCCCAGGGCCCCCGTGACCAGCCGCCACCATCCCGGCGGGTCCCACACGCCCAGGGTAACAAGAATTTCGTCCGCCACCAGGGGCGCCGCCCAGACGAAGAGCAGGGCTAATCCCCGCCTCCCCGGCAGCCCCCGTCCCAGCCTCCCCCGCAGTACCACGTACAGGGCCGCCAGGGCCGCGCCGGCGTATATCCCCGTGCAGCGCCAGCACAAAAGCGCCAGGCCCCCCACCGTCGGCGTCAGGCCGGGGAGCCGGTGGCAGACGGCCCGCGCCGCCTCTTCCAGGAATTCGACCGTCGTCATCACCCCTACACCCCGAAGGCGTCATCCCCCGCGGGGCGGTTCCGGACAAGGGGCTCAAGCCCCGCGCCTCAAGGTATCGTCCCCCTCGCGGGCGGTTTTGGTTTATAATGACCAGGCAGTATCACGAGGTGGGGTGGATATGCCGCGCGGGTTCATTCTCGTTCTCTCGGCCGCTCTGGCTGTTTTTCTCGCCGGCTGCGGCGCCGTCCACGACGTCCGGGACATCGAGTTCCACAAAGAGAAGGCGCTCCTGGGCGACCGGGACTACCTCTTCGAGCTGACCGAGTCGCTGGACTACCTGGACGACGTGAACCTGCGCCTGGCGGTGGTGGACGCCCTGGACGAGATAGGGGACAAAGGGGCGACGATGGCCCTGGTGGCGGCCATGCGCTCGGACCCCGACCCCACGGTGCGCCTGGCCGTCCCGCCGGTGCTGGCCCGGATGGGCGCCCGCAACGCCATCGAGCCGCTGGCGGCCAAGATAACCGACGACGACCCCGCCATGCGCAAGGCGGCCCTCGCGGCCCTCCAGCAGTTCGGCGACGTCCCCGCCCAGGCCTACCTCCCCGGCCTCAAGTCCGCCGACGGCGGCATCCAGACCGAGACGGTCAAGGCCCTCGGCATGCTGCGCGACCCCGACCTGGTGCCCATCTTCTTCAACGCCTTCTTCGACCCCGTCACGGCGGCCGGGGCCAAAAAGCAGATGATAGCAGAGCTCGGCCACCTGGGCGAGGACGGGGTGGACTGCCTCTATCACATCATGTTGCAGACGCCGGACGAGACGATGCAGCAGGCGGTCCGGCGCGAGCTGGAGGCCAGCCCCTCGGACCGCGCGGCGCGCCTTCTGGCCGAGTACGACACCGGCGGGGAGGCCTTCGGCTGGGACCTGCACTGGGAAACCCCGCGCGGCGCCACCGTCGTCACCGGCGAGGTCATCGAGGTCAACGTCGTCGCCACCGACAACGCCAGCCTGATGCTCGTGACCGACCGCGGGAGCCACATCCACTGCCACTTCACCGGCTACAC
>JAPLSK010000230.1 GCA_026398675.1 bacterium
GCCGTCGGCGGCGCTCGCCTCCGCCCACGCCACGACCCCGCACCCCGGCACGCCCGCCACCGCGTCCAGCGCGTCGCTTCGCCCGTCGTCCGCCGACGGAGGGCCCCTTGTCTCAACGGATTTCATTCCTCGCCGGTTATCTCCACCAGCCGCCGGTAGCCTTCGCCCGCAAGGCTGAAGGTTTCACCCTCGGGTTCCAGGCTGGCGCTGGAGAGGGCGGCTTTGTATGCCTCCCGCGCCGCGACGAGGTAGAAGTAGGTTCGGTCGTTGATGGCGAAATAGGCCTGTTTTATATCCTCGTCGGACGCCCCGCCGCTGATGACCACGTCCTGGAGCATTTCCGCGAACTCCTCGAAGACCCGGGCGGCCTTTAGCTGTGCCTCGGCCACCAGGGCCGGTTCGCCGAAGGACGCCGCGCCCGAGAAGCCGATGGCGGCCTGGTCCATCAACGACGTTTTACGCTCCAGTTGCGCCCTGACCTCGGTAAGGTCGCCGCCTACGGTCACACCCATGTACTCTTGAAAACCGTGCTCTCCGTAAACGTAGTAGGCGTGGGCGATGGCGGGGCTGCCGTAGCGGTTGACCGCCTTGCGGGAGTGCTCCCGGACGGCCCGGGTGTAGAGCTCGAGGGCCCGGTCGGGGTCACCCTCCCCCTCGGCCAGAAGGCCCAGGGCGGCGTAGGCCTCGCCGACCCAGATGTAGAACGCCGGGTCGTCGGTATGGCGCGCGATGAACCGGTCCAGGCCGTCGGCATCGCTCCCGTGAATCGCCTCGCGCAGGGGGACGAGCTCCGCCTCGGGGCTGTCGCCGTACCGATTCTCTAAATCGTCATAGTATTCCCTTGCCCGGGGCCATCCCTCGGCCGTTTCGGCCATCAGCCCGGCGCGGAGAAGGGCGGCGGGCGCCAGGTCGTCGTCGGGGTACGCCACCGCCAGTCGGGCGTACTCCGTCTCGGCCGCCGCGGAGTCGGAGATCCAGAGCTGGAAGATGAGCCCGCGCCGGTATAAGGCCGCCACGGCCACCTCGTGCTCCGGGTACTTCTCGACCAGATCGGCGTAAGATTCCAGCACCCGGTCCAGCTTCTCCCTCGACGCCTCGTCGAGGAAGACGGCGGGAACCTGCGGCACCTCGGACTCGAGGGCCAGGGCCCGGTGGTACTGGGCCACCCTGGAGTTGGAGGACCACCGTTCGGTCAGCTCCGGCTCCTTCTTCGGGTCCACCATCCCGCAGGCGCGCAGGTACATCTCCCGGGCCTTGTCGTAGAGACCGGCGTCGAATGTCTGGTCCCCCAGCCGCGCCAGGAGCGACGCCTGGCTGACGCGGCGCGCCTCCGCGTCAAGCTCGGGGTGGTAATCGGTGAGGAAGCGGCCCAGGAACTCCTCGGCCCGGTCGTCCTCACCGGAACGGTATAAAAGCTCGACGTTGACCAGGGCGATGTCGGCGTCGTCCTCGGGCAGGTCGAATGCCGCGGGGCGGGCCTTCTTCTCGTCGAAATAGGTCGCGCAGGCGGCCAGGGTCCTGGAGGCCAGGCCGGACCGGTCTCCCTCCTCCAGGTCCAGCGCTTGCTTGTACACGCGGACCGCGGAATAAACCGCCGGTTGGACGTACTCTACCAGATTCTGCTCCGCGGCGAGGAGGAAGGCGTCCCCGGCCATCTCCAACAGGCGCGAGGCCTTGGACTTCGCCGCCCCGCTCGCATCCACCGGCTCTGCGAAGGCCAGCTCGGCCAGGCACTGGCCGTAGCTGTAGCCCACCAGCGCCAGCTCCTCGGGGGGAATCCGCTCCTTGAGCGTCGGGAACTCGTCTATGCGCTCGATGTAGGCACCGTAATAATCGGCGGCCTGCTCGTACTCCAGCCGGGCCAGCTCCTTCTCCAGGCCGGGGTGCTCGACGGTGCCCGTCTGCGGCCCACAGGCAGCGAGGAGGGGGAGGAGAAAGGCCGGCCGGATCAGTTGGGGTACACGGCCACCACCCGCCGGCGTCCCGGGGGAAAGCGCCAGGCGGCGATCAAATCCAGCAGCCGGTCGGTGAAATACTCCGGGGTGTTGCTGGAGAGAAGCTGCACGTCGGACACGGCGCCGTCGGGCTCGATGGTTATCTGCACCTCGACGCGGTGGTTCGGGTCCCTGACCGGCACGTGGACGCTGTAAATGTACGCTATGACCCCGATGTAGTTGTCGAGGAAACGGGTGATGCGATTGCGGGAGTAGATGTAGGAGCGGTCGGTGGCGGAGGCGGCGGTCTCCTCGATCAGGAGCTCCAACTCGGCCTCGCGGTCCACCTCGGGCAGGTACGAAGCCCCGCCGTAGTTGTAGCGTTCCGCCAGCTCCTGGTGGTGGAGTCCCAGGCGCCCGAGAGAGCGGACCACGCAGTACGCCACCTCCTCGTCCTCGGGACTTTCTCCCAGAAGCTCCTCCCCGCGCTCGACCACCTGCCGGTAGAGGTCCATCGCCTCGTTAATAACGGTCCCGGGGTCGTCGGAGAGCGTGGCCGCGAGCTCGTTGGTTTCCGCCATGGCGAAAAGGAGCCGCGCGTTCGTCCGCACGTCCGGCGCGTGGGCGTAAAGATTATCGTAAACGCCGAGCGCCCCGGCGTAGTCGCCGTACTCGCGGTAAACGCCGCCGAGGATGAACAGGGCGTCCTTGTAGTTAAGGGCGTCCAGAATCCGCTGGAGGTATTCGAGCGGGTCGTCCGGTGGGTTGAAGTACAGCAGGCGGACCAGGGACTCCAGCGCCACCGGGCGCCAGAGCCTCCCCTCGTCCCCCTCGGGAAGCTGCGACGAGAAGAGGATCAGCCGGTTGTACTCGTACAGCGCCTCCTCGGGCCGGCCGAGGTAGTCCAGGCAGAGCGCCTTGCCGTAGAGGGCGTTGGGGTAGAAGGGGTGGTCCCGGTCCACCTCGCGGAAGCGGGCCAGGGCAAGGGTGTAATCGCCCGCGGCGAAGGCGTCGAAACCGGCCTGAAGCCGTTCCTCGGGCGAGTCCGCCCCGGTCGGCGCGCGGAAAAGACCGGGGTCAACCCGGCTCTGGGGCGCGGAGATGACGATGGGGTCGGCGACGAACTCGTAGACCTCGACCTCCTGCGCCGAGAGCGGCCGGGATGTCAGGGCGAGGGTAAGCAGAAGGGTAAAGATAGTGGGTCGCATCGTTCGACGGGTTATAAAATGGGTGATATTTTCAAAAAGTATAACCGAGATGCCCGGTCGGGGCAAGGGGCTACGCGCGCGCGGCGGGGACGACCGGGGTGAGGCGAAAGGGAGGTTTCAGGCGCCGGCCGTTGGCGAAATTTTTGGCCGAAAGCCGCCGGGAGCCGCCGGCCTGGACCTCGAGAATCTCCAGGACCGTGACCCCACCGCAAGCCGTGAGCCAGCCGTCGTCGGTGCAACTGAAAACCGCACCCGGCGGCTCGGCTGTGCGTTCCGGAACCGGACGGCAGCGGTGGACCTTGAGCGTTTCGTCCCCCAGAAGACAGAAGACGCCGGGCCAGGGCAACAATCCCCGCCAGCGGTCGTAGAGCACCCGCGCCGGACGGGTGAAATCCAGGCCGCCGTGCTCCCGCTTCATGAGCGGCGCGAAGGTGACGCGGGACTCGTCCTGGGGCGTCCGGTCGTCGTCCCCGGAACAAACCAGCTTTACCGCCTCGGCCAGGAGGGGGAGGCCCAGGGCCGTCAGGCGCTCGAAAAGCTCCGGGGCCGTCTCGTCGGGCCCGACGGCGAGCTCGCGCTGGAGGACCACGTCCCCGGCGTCCATTCCCTTCACCATCCGCTGGACGGTGACGCCGGTCACATCCACGCCGTCAACCAGGGCCCAGTTCACCGGGGCCGCGCCGCGGTACGCCGGGAGAAGGCTGAAGTGGAGGCCGTTTACGAGGGCCTCGAGGGCGCGGGCCGCGACGGGCGGCGTGCCGAAAAATACCAGCCTGGGTCCCATCACTCCCCCAGGTCGTCGGGAACGATTCTTCGCCAGCCGCGCTTCGTCTGGGCGGCCAGGGCCTTGAGTTTGCGGTGGAAAAGCATCCGCTGGGCCTTGGACAGGCGATCCACGAAGAGGACGCCGTTCAGGTGGTCCACCTCGTGCTGAATCGCGCGGGCGGCCAACCCCTCGAGCTCGAAGTCCAGCTCCCCGCCGTCCGTGTCCCGCGCCCGGAGGCGGACCCTCTCGTAGCGGGCCACCCGGCCGTAGATTTCGGGCAGGCTCAGGCAGCCCTCCTTGTCGGAGAACAGCTCCCCAAGCGGCTCGTACTCGGGGTTGACGAGGGAGACCGGCGCGGTATCCTCGTCCGAGGCGATGCCCGGAATGAGTCGGGGGTGGACCACGACGAGCCGGACGTTGCGGCCCACCTGGGGCGCGGCCAGCCCGA
>JAPLSK010000231.1 GCA_026398675.1 bacterium
CGAGGTACACCCCGGCCGGGAAACCCCCCGCGTCCCAGGAAACATCGTGCCGCCCCGCGGCCAGGTCTGTGTTGACCAAGGTATCCACCCGACGCCCCGCCAGGTCGTAGACGGAGAGCTCGACCGCGCCGTCCTGCGGCAGGTTGTAGACAATTGTAACCGCCGCCGCCGCGGGGTTGGGGAACGGCTCGGCCAGCGCCAGCGGCTCGCCGGGGACCAGCCAGTCCGCGGGCCCGGCGGTGAACTCCAGGGCCTGCCCATCGGACGCGTGGGCCACCAGGCGGTAGGAGTAGCTCCCCGACCCGGGCAGCGACCGGTCCAGAAAACGCCCCGAGGCCGGCAGCAACCGCTCGTGGAGCTTCGTCTCCCCCAGGCCGTCCCGCCGGTAAAGCTCCACGCCCAGCACGTCGCCCCCCGTCTCCCAGGCGACCAGGAGGCCGTCCCCGGCCGCCGACACGCGCGCCTCGGCCCGGTCCACCGCCGTTTGGTCCTCGGAGTCGCAAAGCAGCCAATAGCCGGGGTCGAGCTCGACGGATTCCACGTCGTCGTCCAGGTCGAAGGAGAACTCCTGGCCGCGCTCGTCCATCCAGACGGTGACGACTTCATCCTGGCGCGAGGCGTAGTCCACGCCGAAATCCACCGGCACCTCGAAAACGTACGGGGTGTCGTGGTCCGTGGACTGGACCTGGTCCAGGTGCAGGTGGAGGACGGTGTCCGCGCCGGAGCCGGTGGTCCACCACCACCACTCGAACTCGGGGTGCCCCGCCTGGTACACCCACTGGTCGAAGAACCAGTCCATGTCGGAATCGGGGTGGTGCTCGTTGCCGACCCAGTAGTCCTCGGTGTTGTTCTTGAAAATCTCGGTGGTGGCCCAGGAGTAGCGGCGCTCGGCCTGGTAGCCGGCCAGGCAGCCGTAGAAGTCCGTGTCGCCCATGAGGTGCCGCAGCATGTTCAGCACCCAGGAGCCCTTGTAGTAGGGCAGGTTGCCGAAGAGGGGGTCGGGGTCGTAGATGGGCGAGCGGTTGCCGTAGTCGCCGGCGTCGTAGCGGCCGCGGTGAATCAGGAGCCGGTCGCGGCGCCCCTGGTCGCCGTCCTGGTCCTCGTCGTAGATGACCTCGCAGTAGCTGGCGAACCCCTCGTTGAGCCAGCACTCCTTCCAGGTGCGGGCGGTGACCGCGTCGCCCCACCACATGTGCGACATCTCGTGGATGAAGATGGCGTAGTTCGAGCCGGTGCCGTTCACCAGGGAAGCTAACAGCGAGATGCACGTCTGGTGCTCCATCCCGCCGTAGGGCAGGGGGCTCACGCAGTACCCCGCCCGCTCGAAGGGGTAGCTCCCGAAGAGATTCTCGTACACCCCCATGCAGGTCGGCACGGTGTAATCGAAGTCGGCGTGGGCGTCGTCCTCCATGCCGGGGTAGACGTAGATGTCTATGGGGATGTTCGCGTCGCCGTAGAACCAGTCACGGTATTCGGAATAGTCCGTGGCCGAGAACATGATGAGGTAGGCGCGATGGGGTCCCGGCTCTGGAAGATCACCCGATGCCGTCCGCCGCCCACCGGCCCGTCGGAAAATAGGTGCCCGTTCGAGGTCACGTCGTAGGCCGTGTCGATGGTGACGACGGTGGTCGAGGGCGCCTTCTCGAAGTTCCAGTCCCGACAGGGGAACCAGTTCCGGCTGGCGAAGGGGCAGCCGCAGGTGTAGACGACGCCCCCGTTGTCGGTCTCGTACCACATCCCGTCCGTGGGGTCGCCGTGGTAGGAAACGGAGATGATGGTCCCCTCGCCGGTGTCCAGGGGGTCGTTCAGGGTGACGGTCAACAGGCCGCCGGAGTAGGTGTAGCCGCAGGGGGTGTGGTCGTCGAAAACGTTGTCCACGGTGAGGTCCACCAGGTCCAGGACGACCTCGGTCAGGCCGTCCTGGTCGCTCTCGATTTGCAGGTCCGTGGTGGCGTCAATGATGAGCGGCGAGCCGCCGGGGTCGAGGGTCAGGGAGATGCGGTAGTCGGTGGTATGGTAGGTGACGTCCTCCTCGGAGGGCGGCGGGGGTTCCTCGGCGGCCTTGATGGCGTGCGAGGCCAGGACCTGGTTCCACCAGTCCTGGGGGTCGGCGGGCTCGACGGGCGGGTGGGCCGCCGCCAGGACGGCCAGGAGCATGATGGTAAGAAGTATGTGACGCATGGCGAACCTCCGGTTTCATCCGAGGTCATATTATCACATCGGCGGGCGCCCGTGGACGGTCGGCCTTACGGGTCGGATTCGCGGCATTTGATGAATGTAGGGCGGGGATTCCTATCCCCGCCGCTTTACCCCTCTCCCTGGCCCGTAAGCGCGCTTCCCCCCAGAGGGGGGAGGGGAATATGTAGGGCGGGGATTTTAACCGAGCGAAGCGAGCTATGCCCCCGGCAAATCCCCGCCGTTTTACCCCTCACCCTAACCCTCCCCCCAACGGGGGGAGGGGACACGCCCCGACCCTCACCCCAATGGGAACAGGGGATCCTACCGCGCGACGACCAGCCGCCGGTGCGCCCGACCGGAATCCGTGTCCAAAAGAACCAGGTACACCCCCGGGCTCGCGCCCGAGGCGTCCCAGGAAACCTCGTGCCGCCCCGCGGCTAAATCCCCCTCGAAAAGCGTACCCACCCGCCGTCCCGCGAGGTCGTAAACGGAGACCTCCGCCCGGCCCGCCTCCGGCAGATCGAAGCGCACGTTCACCGCGCCCGCGGCCGGCGAAGGCCAGGGGTTCGCCAGGACCACCTCCCGAGAACACGGACCCTCCCACTGCACCGGCGCGGTCTGACAGTACAGCTTCTCCTCGCCGGAGACGACCAGGAGCAGCCAGCTCCACACGCCGGGGGACGGGATCCGCCGGTCGGTGAAGGTGAAAGTCCCCGGGTCGTCGTAGACGTTCAAGAGCGTCCAGTCCGTGAAATCCGTCTCGTCCCAGGCCAGGGGCGAATCGTCCGGATCCTGTACGCGGTAGAGGTAGGCGGTGTCGGCCTCGCCCGCCAGAATCCCGCCGGTGACCTCGACGCCGTCCGGCAGGACGCGGGCGTCGAGCGCCACCGAGAGGCCGGACTCGGCGTGCCGGCACAGGAGCCGGTCGTCGGGGTCGAAGACGAGACCCGAGAAATCGGGCCGATCCAGTTCTACGGTGAACTCCTGGTTCCGCTCGTCGTTCCAGAAGTCCAGGCGCTCCGTGTCCACGTTGGCGAAAACCGCGTCGAATTCCAGCGGCGCCTCGAAGACGTAGGGCGTGTCCTTGAGCGTGTACTGCACCTGGTCCACGCCGATGTGGAGCACGGAACCCTCGACCCACCACCGCCAGCGGTACTCGGGGAAACCGGCCCGGTAGCACCACTGGTCGAAGAACCAGCCCAGGTCGCCGGGATGGTGCTCGCCGGTGTAGAAATCATCCAGGGTGTCCTCGAGGTCGGCGGTGACGACCGAGCCGTAACGGTAGGCGTCCAGGTAGGCGCGGATGCCGTCGAAGAAGGCCTCGTCGCCCATCAGGTCGCGCAGCATGTACACGACCCAGGAGCCCTTCAGGTACACCGTGGCGGAGAAATCCACATCGGGGTCCACGAGGGGGTAGCGCCGCCTGGCGTCCTC
>JAPLSK010000232.1 GCA_026398675.1 bacterium
CAGCGCCGCCAGCGCGAAAGCGACCCCGATTCCGACGGCGGTCCACGGGACCGGGCGCTGGACGTGCCGCACGGCGAGGTATGTCCCCAGGACCACGAGGAACGCGGTCAGGGTCGTGGGCAGGAGAAGGGTTTCGGTGAAGAAGAACTGCGAGTAGAGCGCCGCCGCGCCTAAGGTTCCCAGCGCCCACCACCGTCCCGTCAGCCGCCGTGCCGTCCGCCAGACGAGAAAGAGCGTCCCCAGGCCGAGGAGCGCCTGGAGCACCCGCACCGTCCACCAGCTCCCGCCCGCCAGCGCGTACACGCCGCCCAGCGACATCTGGTAGAGGGGGCTCATGAAGAACGGCAGCTCGGGCCCCTCTCCAGCGGCAATCGTCAGCGCCTGCGTGTGGTAGTACCGCTCGTCGAGGCCGAGGTAATCCCCGAAGGGGCTGTCGGCGAGCTGCAGGAGCAGGACCAGCCGGATAACCGCGGCGATGAGGAGCGCCACGGCGACCCAGAAGCAGTCGTCGCGCCAGGGGTGCCGCCAATCCAGCGGTCTAGCTGACGGGCAGAGTTTCACCGGGGTGGAGCTCGACGGTTTTTCCGGGGTTGGTTGAGATTGATAACATTATGATATTACTTGAATTGTTGACGATTTTACCCTCCCCGGCGAACATTTGTTCGGCGGACCGGGCATGCTCGATGAATTCCCCCGCCGGACCGCACCAGGCGCCGTTTTCACGGGCGTAGGCCAGGATTCTTCGAAAAACTTCGCCCCAGCCGGGGTAGGCCGTCCCGAAGACTCGCTGATGCCAGAGGATGCAACAGGCGGCGCCCGCTTCCCGCGCGGCTTCGAGATACGGTCGGACGCAGCCCCAGGCGTCCTCCACGTCCACATCTCCTTCTCCGTATTTCTTGAAGAGTGCCCCGTCCATCACCACGAGCGGAAGCTCAAACAGGCTTGATAATTCACCACTTACAGTATCGAAAACCCGATACGGTCCGCCGGTGCCGACGCGGTAGCCGGGGCCGTCGGGGAAGCCGAGGCTGGAATCGTAGACCAGGCAGGTCCGCGCAATAAGGCCGAGGTCGTCGGGACCGCGCAGGCGGAGGTAGTGCGCCCGGCCGGCGGTGGGGGGGAAACCGGTTGCACGCTCGAAGGCGGCCAGCTCCGCGTTGAGTTTTTCCGAGTCGCCGGCGGTCTCGTAGCCGTAGTGGACGCCGATTTCCTGGCCGGTCCGTTTGAGAAAGGCCAGCTCGCGGGGGAGCTGTTCAAGGTAGTACTCGGGGTCCCAGAGCCCCCGGCGACCGGCGTGGAAGAGGTAGGTCGCCCTCGCCGGCGCGTCGGCCACGACGCATCTGTCCAGGCAGGGGTGGCGGTCGGGCGCGCCCATCAGACGGAACATCCACCCCGCGGCCCGCAGATGCGGTTTCGAGAATTTGATCAACCCCGCGGCCAGAAGGCGCAGGGCCCGACCCAGGCTCCGTTCGCTCAGCGAGTCCACGTCGTGGGTCAGGACGACCGACCAGTCCGCCCCGCCGGGGTGGCGACCGAACCGGACGACGGCGTTTTTGATGGAGAGCGCGGCGGTGAAGAAACGGCCCCATTCCTCGAACCAGGGCCGCTCGAAGATTTCCGGCGGAAGGGCGGTCGTACCCAGCGAGAGGCGGCCGTGGGCGTCACGCCGCTCGGGAAACCGCCGCTCCTCCTCCTGACCCAGAAGGTGCCAGGCCGTCGCCAGGGGGTCCACCGCCAGGTGGACGCGGTCCCCGTCGAGGGTGACGAGGCTTTTCCCGGAGTCGTCCGCGTAGAGCGGCCTGCCGGGGAGACGGGCTTCGGTGTCGGCGAAGAGGGAGAATAGCTCCGCGGGCCAACCAAAAGGATTCGGTGGATTACCCTGGATTTTGAGGTGGACGCCGGCCGGCTCGTCCACGGTAGAGGGGCGGATGGTGATGTCCCCCTCCACCCCGTAGCCCACCGTCGGCCCCTCACCCGGCACGAAAACGCCGCCCAGGCGGAGGATTTCAGCTAGGGCGTAATCCAGCCGTCGGCGGCGTTCCGGCTCGACGTCATCGCTGAAGAGGAGCCTAGTCACTCAGCAGCACCCTTCGCAGCCCCTTCAGGAACCGGCGGGTTTTGGCGAAAACGACCCGGGTTTGGAAGTAGGGAACCAGCCGCCCGCCGAAGCCGCGCTTGAAGCGGCAGAGCTTTTCCGTGTTGGCGCCCACGAAATCCAGGCTCAGGCCGTCCTGGCCGAGCTCCTCCAGGACGCGGGCGACGAGGGCGGTGGGCGAGCCGTCGCCGTGCCCCGCCGGGTCGCTGGCCGCGAGGGTGTAATACCCGGCGGCGGCGTCTTTCCCCAGGAGAACGGCGGCCGTCTCCGTCTCGTAAACCGTCCCCCGCGCGGCGAGAGTCCGGACTAGCGCCTCCGGGGCGTGGGGCAGGCGCTGGCGGTCCATGCCATCCCGGTGCAGGCGATAAAGCGTTTCCCACGATTCGGCGACGCGGACCTCGACGCCCAGCTCGCGGGATTTCTTCAACTGGCGGCGGGTGGCCGAATCCCAGGCGTCTTCTCCGGAGGGTGGGACCAGATAGGTGTAGCGGGGAGTGACCTCCCAGCCCAGGCGCAGGAAGGGCCGGGCGTCGGTCACGTTGGGCGGGTGGATGAAAGCGGCCTCGGCGAGCCCCAGGCCGCGCAGGTGCCCGTCCAACGCGCGCACCGTTTTCTCCCAGACCGACTCGGCCCTCCCCGGCGCCGGGTCCGTGATCGGCAGTTCCCAAATGCCCCAGTACTGGCCCAGGGGAGGCATGACGCCGATGTTTCCCCGCCGCAGGAGGGGGAAGAAGGCCCGCGTTTCACCACCGGAGCTCACCTCGAAGAGCTCGACGGCGTTCCCGAAAGTCTCCCGGACGGCGTCCAGGTAACCGCTTAGGTAATACGCGCCGTGGCCCGTCAGTATCGGCCCACGGCCTTTTAGAATCTTAACCTCGAACTCGGCCATGCCCCCGCCTTTCGACCTCAAGTATAGCATTAAGGCGCGGGCCCGCGCCCGGTTGACCACGGGCCGCCGGGATGATAGGCTTCATTCGTCGGTTAACCGTGGAGGAAAGCAGCCGTGCGTCTATTCGTGGCGACGGAGATACCATCCGAGGTGCAGGAGAAACTTGCCGCGGTGCAGAGCGCATCGCGCGACTCCGCCTGGCGCTGGGTGGCGGCGGGAAACGTCCACCTGACGCTGAAATTCCTGGGGGAGACGGACGAGGGGCTGGTTCCACGGATAAAAGAGGCCCTGGCCGTGGTTTGCAGCTCCCTCACTCCCTTCGCGCTCGGCCTGACCGGCCTGGGGACGCTCCCCCCCTCTATCCCCCCAGCGGAGGGCGACCGGAGGCCGCCGAGACCGCCGAGGGTCCTCTACGCCGGCCTGGACCGGGGGACGGTCGAGCTGCGGAAGTTGGTGCTGGGCGTGGAGGACGCCATGGCCGCGCTCGGTTTTCAGAAAGAGAGGCGCCTCTTCACGCCGCACGCCACCCTGGCCCGCGTGCGCAAGGACCAGCGGCCCCGTGACGCGGCGGAGCTTTTGGGGCGGTTCGAGGGAAAAAGTTTCGGCGCCTGGCGCTGCGGGGGGGCGGTGCTTTTTCAGAGCGAGCTGGGTCCCGGCGGCTCCCGGTATACGAAGCTGGGTGAGTTCCCCTTCGGCGTGTAAAAAAGGGCGGCCCTGGCGGATCGCCTTTTCGCCTATAACGCTGGCCTTCCGAAATGTAGGGCGGGGATTTTAATCCCCGCCGTTTCACGTTCTCGGCCCTGACCCTCACCCTAACCCGTAGGCGAGCCTCTCCCTAAACGGGAGAGGGGACAGGGGGCGGCCCTCACCCCAACCCATCGGCGAGCCTCTCCCCGGAAGGGAGAGAAGGGGTAAATGTAGGGCGGGGATTTTAATCCCCGCCGTATTCACGCTCCCAGCCTCGCCCCTCACCCTAACCCATAGGCGAGCCTCTCCCCGGAAGGGAGAGAAGGGGTAAATGTAGGGCGGGGATTTTAATCCCCGCCGTATTCACGCTCCCAGCCTCGCCCCTTACCCTAGCCC
>JAPLSK010000233.1 GCA_026398675.1 bacterium
CTTCTTGGTCGCTTCGTCAAACACCCGTACATCCAAGAGCTTCGAATCTTGAAGGCCGCCGAGAATGTATTCGAAGACGCCGCGACGGTTCTTGACGTACGGGTCGCCATAAAGCCGCTGGACCTCGGCGGAAACTTTGGCCGGATCATAGGACTTGGAATGGTATTGCTCGTAGAGCCGTCCCCACTCCAGTCCCCGCATTTCGCTCTCAACATCCCTGAACACGCTCGACACCCAGTCGATTACGCTGTTGAAATAAGTCTTCAGCTGATTGATATTGTTGTTGTTGCGATGCTGGCTCATGTAGCTGCCGATGTCGCCCTTGCTCACCCAGTCCAGCGCCCGCTCCAAGAACTCCTGCCGGTTTGCGCTGCCCCTGACGTAGGCGCTCCATTTCTGGATGTTCGCGTTCTGGCTGTTGCTGAACTCGGCCTTCGCGAGCGTCACAAACGGGCCGGAGTAGATGGCGTTCAGCAACTCCTGGTCGTTGAGCGGCACACCTGCGATGTTGATCGTCTCGAACCACTTCTTGATCTCGGTCTCCGTGCCCTCGCACTCGTAGATCAGCAAATTCGAGTTCCTAATCAGGGCCTGCTGGTCGGCGGGCAGGCTGTCGAAGTTCTTCGGATTGCCGTCGTCCATGATCGCGAACTTGTTTGTGATGAACCGCCCTATGCTGGTGATCCGCTGCTGGCCGTCTAAAACCTCGAACTTATCCTTCGAGACTTTGTTGAAATAGATCAGGCCCAGCGGATACCCCTTGAGCAGCGAATGGATGACCGCTTGCTCTTTCTTGCCTCCACCATCCGCATAGATGTAATTGCGCTGGTACTCCGGCTGAATGGTGAGCTTTCCGCCTAGCCCGAACAGACCCTTGCCCTCCAGTTGGTTGTACACAAACCCATCGCATATGTCGGCAACGGTGATGTCGGTTTTCAGCTTAGTATTCACTTATTCCACCCTCTTGCAGGCTGGGTAATGCGGCGGTGGCGGATGAGGACTCGCTTGAAAACCTTGACGCCGTTCACTACCCCGGAAGCGTTGAGGTCGTAAACGCCCGGCTTGCCGAATCGCTTCCGATACGTGTCCCGGCACTCCGAGGAGGTGTACACCCGAGTCCTACAGGCATTGTCTGGGTCGTTGGATTCCGTAGTGCCCACAATTTCGAACTGGTCCGGGTTGTACTTGTCAAGGAAGGTAATAGGTACGCCCATAGCGCCGTCGTAGTCGCTGGGAATCGCGTCGGTGAACGGCACTTCGATGGCATCGTAGTTGTCGTATCTGTCGTAGGCCTCCTTGCCCTTGATCTCCTTGTGCTTGCTGAACTTCAAATTGTCCGCCATGGTCATAAGGGGTAGCTCTTGGTGGCGGCGTCCGTGGTCGAGGTTTGTGAACCAAACCGAAGTAGACCGGCCCATTACCTTGCCGTTGACGATTCTGTAATTGCTCCCCTTCTTGCCGGACTCAAGCATGGCCTTTGCTACTTTGGGTGGAACGTCGAAAAGCATATCAGTCCCCATTGGAGTGACCCCCATCCACAGTTTGTTGTCCTTGATGAGCGGGAAGATTTCCTTGTACGTGATGGCGTTCTTGTTCCCGATAATCAGGAACTTCTTCCCGTGTTCCACGAGCTGGGCGACGTACTCACGGAAGAGAGAGAAAGGCGGGTTGGTGACCACGATGTCCGCCTGTTTGAGCAACTCAACGCACTCCGCGCTACGGAAGTCTCCGCCTTCCGCGAGGCGTGTGCGGGTGTGGGGGTTCTGCTTAAGGAAGAGTTTGACATCTTCAATGCCGGTAGCGCCATCCCCGTTGACATCCACCACTTCCCCGATCTCGACGGCAATCGCCTTGGGCTTTTGGCGCTTGCCATTGCCCTCGTCGTACTCACCGAACGTGAGTTGTGCGCCGGCGATGGTGGAGCCGTCGTAGCTGGTGGTGACGAGCTTTTTGAGGCCGAGCTTGTTGAAATTGGCGGCGAAGTACTTGAAGAAGTTGCTCTCGAAGGGGTCGTCGCAGTTGCAGTAGACGACCTTGCCACGGAAGGTGTCGGGGTCGAATTCCAAGTATGCCTCGACCTCTTTCTGGATATCGACGTACTGGGTGTAGAACTCGTCCTGCTTGGCCGCCTTGGCGGCGCCGAGTCCTCGGTTCAGTGACTTGTTTTGCATGTTATTCCGCGATTGTCGCCGTAGAAAAGACGGCCGCCCATGCGCGCTCTCCGGTTTGGTTGCCGGAGAACTGTATCAAAGGCGGTTCGCGCAAGCAACCGGACGCCTACTTCGTTCCTGCCTTTGGGTTTAGCGTCCGCCGCCGCGCCTTCTTTTTCTTCCGTTTCTTCTTCGGCCGATAGGCGTTTCTTTTTTTTAAAGAGCCGACACCCTCCCGTAACACTATAAATATAGGCCTAAATACCCTGAGCGTCAAGGCGATATGCCATTTCATTTTGCGTGACCCGGTAGCCCAGGGAGTCGTAAAGTGCGGCGGCTCCGCGGTTGGAGGCGCCGACCTGCAGGGAGCTGCCGGCGAATCCGGCCGAGGCGTAAGCGGTGAGGGCGTGCGCGATGAGCAACCGGCCCAGCCCCCTGCCCTGTTGGTTGGGGCTGACGGCGAGGCTGACCACGAAGCCGAGCGGCGCGGATTCCTTGCTCTCCTCCACCGTGGAGACGACGAAGCCGGTCATCAGCCGGTCCCGCCGCCGGGCCACCAGGTTTCCCGGCGGGAAGGGCCTGCCGAATTTCCCCTCCAGGCAGCCCTCGAGCATCGTCTCCGACTCGAAAGGGTCGGCCAGGGCGGGGTGGACGAGGGCATCGGGCGAGTTGTGGAAGGCCGCGGCCTGGATCAGGGCCAGCGCCCGCAGGTCCTCGGGACGCATACGGCGGACGGAGTGCCCCTCGACGGTCGGCGGTCGGGATAGGCCCGCGTCGCGGAAGAGCAGCACCCTTTTCTCCCGGGGGACCAGATGCCAGCCGGCGCGCTGCATGGCCGGGCCGAGGTCGCCTTGCGGCGGGCTGAGGGTCGCCCCCGAGGCCAGAACGAGGCTTTCCCCCCGCACCAGCCGGTCTAAAAGCCGAATGCCGCCCTCGGCGTTGTTGTGGCGCCCGGCGAGGTACAAAAGGGACACCCGGAGGCCGTCGCTTTCCCGGGTTCCGCAGGCGAAGCCGACGGTTTCCATGCCGTCGAGCGCCAGGGACCAGCGCCGGTTCCCGGGTTCGTTCCAGGCGTCCGTAAGTTTCCGCCGGAGCCCCTCGAAGGCGCGCCCAAGCCGCGCGCCGAAGTAGCGCTCCGCCGAATCGAACAGCCCGTCCGGCGGGGGGCCGGAGTAGAGCTCTCTGGGAACGAAAACCAGCATGGTGTGGCGGTATTATACCCCGAGACGCGTTTTTCCCGTCAGCCCGTTCCGTCGTCCGCGATAACGAAAGCCGAGGAACGCGCCCTCGGCTCACGACGTCGGGGTCTTGAAAGCGGACGGCCTAGCGAATCCCGGCCAGCCTGGCCGAAAGCGTGTTCACGTGGCCGATTTCCTCCCCGATGATCCAGTCTATCTTGTCCCGGCCCCACTGTTCGGGCGTGGCCTGCTTCAGGCCCACGTAGAAGGCGATGGAATCGCGCTCGAGGCCGATGGCGTAGCGGAGGACCTTATCCAGGGATTCCTTCCCGGTGAGCGTGTCGGCCGGCTCGACCCGGACGTCGAAGACGTAGCCGCCGGCCATGGCCTGGAGGTAAAGGACGGCCTGGTTGTCCGGATCGAAAATGGTGGCCGTCCGGTCCTTCTTCGTCAGCTTCTCCCGCAGCTCGCGGAAGGTTTTCCCGTGCTCGTCCTCCATGGCGGCCAGGTCTTGGAGCATGTCTTTCGTCGGGGCGTCCTCGAAGCCCAGAGCGGCCTTACGGTAGAAGGCGGCCCCGTTGCGCTCGATCTGCTCGGCCAGCTCGTAGATCTCGTCGGCGGAAAATTTCGTGATACTCATCGCCCAACCTCGAGGAAAATCGGTTTCGTTTACGCTAGTTCGCCGCGGGGAGGATGCTCAACAAAATCGGCGCCGGGATGATCCGGACGCTCATCTCCTTGTCCAGCATCAGGAGCCCCTGACCGTTGCCCTGGACCAGCTTCGTCTTCTCGACGTTGGAGGTGGCGTTGTCCTCCTCCTCGATCTGCTCGTTGACGAACCAGTCCAGGAGGGGCCGGGTGGCGTGGTCCCGAGTCTCGACGACGGCGTCGTAGATTTTATAGATGGAATCGGAGATGAAGCGCTCGTGCTTGAGGCTCGCCTCGAAAGCCGCCAGGGGGCTTTCCCACTCCACGGGCGGCTTCTCGATGGCCTCCAGGACCACCCGCCCGCCGCGCTCGAGGATGTGGTTGTAGAACTTGAAGGCGTGGATGACCTCCTCCTGCACCTGGGCGTTCATCCAGTGGGCCATGCCGGGGAGGTTCTTGGCGGCGAAGTAGGCGGCGATGGCCTGGTAGAGGTAGGCGGAGTATAGCTCCTTGTTTATCTGCTCGTTCACGAGCTTTTCGACTTTGGGATTCAGCATCTCGGTCTCTCCCATATTTTCAGGGGCCGGGCGGTGCTTCCGGTCACCCGTTCATTCGATTGGAGACAAGGGGTTTTGCCGGAGGCATAGCTCGCTTCGCTCGGTTAAACCCCTTGCTCTAGTTGTCTAGCTTTTCCACAGGCCGTGGACGTTGCAGTACTCGCGGGCCCGGACCTTGGCGTCCCCGCAGTAGCAGAAGTGGGACTTGGGCTCGTCGCCGGGTTTCAACCACTTGCGCATGACTTTTTCCCCGGCGTGGAGCTCGATCCACTCGATGTAGTGCTCGGGGACCATGGGGTGCAATGTGCTGCCCACGGTCACGGTGTAGCCGTCGGCGTCCTTCTCGATGACCGGCACGTGCTTCTCGGTCTTGAAATCCGCCGTCTTCTCCTCCATGAGCTTCATGGGCTTGCCGCAGCAGACCAACTCCCCGGCGCCGCCGTGGACGATTTCCACGACGTTGCCGCACAGCTCGCACTTGTAAACCTCGCGTAATTTCCTCATCTCGCGTTCCTTTTCGGTTGAGCGCCGGCGGACCGATGCGCTGTTCCCGGTCATGGGGGTGAGCCCCCTATCCCCCGGATTCCAGGAGGTCGTCGTACTCGATCTCGAAGCGCAGCTTGTGCTTCGCCTCCTCCCTCTGGATGGCGAAGTCGAGAACCTCGTCGGCGGAAGAAAATTTCTGCAAGGCTGCTCCTTAGATTGCCCCGGCGGTCATTCGCCGTCGTTGAAAGTGACACTCGCTTATTTTACAGGCGAGGGGCGGGCGGGTCAAATCGAACTTCACTCATCACCAGTCGGGAATATCACAATATCGGGAAAAGTATATCACAAAACTCGAATAAAACAAAATCAGACCTGACAGCCGGGGCAGAAATACGTGCTCCTCTGCTGCTGGACGATTCGCTCAATTCGGCCGCCGCAGCGGGGGCAGACCTCGCCTTTCCGACCGTAGGCCCGGAGGTGGCGCTGGTGCTCCCCCGGCAAACCACGGGAGTCCCGGTAATCGGAGAGGGTGGTTCCGCGGTGGGTAATCGCCTCGGCGAGGACGTCGCGGATAGCGTTCAGGAGTTTTAAGCGCTCCCGCGGCGTCAGTCCCGAGACCGGCCGATCGGGGCACAGACCGGGAGCCAGACCTTCAGCGCCTGGCGGCTCCCGGCGATGAGCGTGGAAAATATTTCCGGGGTGAGGGTGGGGTCGAACGGCTCCACGCCGGCGGGCTTCGCATCGCACAACGATTCGCAGAGTCTGATCTCGCCGAGGCGGCGGAGGTCGTGGAAGAGGAGGTGGCCGTTTTCCAGCGTAACGACGGCTCGGAGGTTTCTGGGGCAAAAATCCGTCCCCGGCGACCAGGTCAGGCGGCCGGTCATCCGCAGGTCGAAGCGCAGGCAGAGGCCCGTCTCCAGCTCCACGACGAGCCGCTTCCCGACCCGCAGGACCTTTTTTACCGTCGTTCCCGACAGGCCGGTGGTGTCGAGCGCCAGGCGGGAGTCGAGGATTTCGACGCGGACCAGCCGCCCGCCCTCAAGGAGAGGGGCGAGCTGACGGGCGATGGTCTCGACTTCGGGCAGCTCGGGCATGGCGGGGCAACTTTAGCACAGCGTAGGTTTTTAATAAATGTCGGGCGGGGACTTCAGTCCCCTAGCCCTCACCCTTAGCCCCGTCGGCGCGCCGCTCCCACGGGGAGAGGGGGGCCGCCCCGACCCTCAACCTGGGTTGAGATGATGTAGGGGCGACCCGTAGGACGAGTCCTCTGCGGTCGCCCGCTAATGGAAGTAACGAAAAAAAACACCAGTAGATTCTTGTTCATTTCGTCGACTCCTGAATTTGAGTATCGCCCAGTTTAGTAATAATCACATCTATTTTAAAGAAAGTTACACAAGCACTGTATCTTACCCTACCCTTCGGTGATGTATCATCTCCATTACAGCCAATTGATAAGTGTTTTTTAAAAAAACCATCCTTAATCACTTTTATAATATCTTCGGTAATGTCGTTATCTTTACCACATCCGTACCCTTTGTTGTCTATATTATGGCATTTAATTAGCAGCCTACCATTTACAAAGCTCTCATTAGAATAGTGTTTTTCTCTACGTTTAAAGTGACATCTTTCAACAACATTTATACTTATCCGGTTGTGTAATAAAAAATCATGTAAATTGAACATTTTTACCTCGCTCTACCCCAGCACCCGCTCGATCTCCTCCAGGGTGGTCAGGCCGCGCTTGAACTTCTGCACCGCCGACTGGCGCAGCGTCTGCATCCCCTGCTCCACGGCGTACTCGCGCATGGCCCGCTCGCCGGTCTGCTCGCCTATCATCGTCCGGAGCGTGTCGTCAACCATTAGTATCTCGAAGATACCCACCTGTCCCGCGTATCCCAGCCCGAGGCAGTTCTCGCAGCCCGAGCCGACGAAGCTCGCCACCCCTTCCATTTCAGAGGGTTTGAGGCCGAATTTTTCTAGAAGCTCGGCCGTGTAGGTTACGGGTTCCCGGCAGCTCGGGCAGATGCGCCTGAGCAGGCGCTGGGCGATGACCGTGTTGAGGCTGGCGGCCAGCATGAACGGCTCCACGCCCATGTTCACCAGGCGGTTGATGGTGCTGACCGCGTCGTTGGTGTGGACGGTGGAGAAGACGAGGTGGCCGGTCAAGGCGGCCTGGATGCAGATGTTGGCCGTCTCGATGTCCCGGACCTCGCCGACCAGGATCACGTTGGGGTCCTGGCGCAGGAAGCCCCGCAGCGCCCGGGCGAAGGTCAGGCCTATCTCCGCGTTGGCGTTGATCTGGTTCACGCCGTCCAGCTCGTACTCGACCGGGTCCTCCACGGTCATGATGTTGCGCGAGGGGTCGTTGAGAACTTTGATGGCGGCGTAGAGGGTGGTGGTCTTGCCCGAGCCGGTGGGGCCGGTGACGAGGATGACGCCGTTCGGCACGCCGATGGCCTTTTCGAAAATGACCAGCTGTTCCTTGGTGAAACCCAGCTCCTCCAGCGGGATGTTTATGGTGGAGGAGCGCAAGAGGCGCAGGGCCACTTTCTCGCCGGTGATGGTGTGGGCGGTGGAGACGCGGATGTCCACCGGCTCGCCCCGGGCGTCGAAGCGGATGGCCCCGTCCTGGGGCATGCGCCGCTCGGCGATGTCCAGGTTGGCCATGATTTTCAGGCGGCTGACGATGGCGTCGCGGTACTTCGCCTCGGGGGAGAGGACCTCGTGGAGGATGCCGTCCACCCGGTAGCGGATGCGGAAGCGGTCGGCGTAGCTCTCCAGGTGGATGTCCGAGGACTTGTGGGCGAGTGCGTCGGCGATGAGGTCGTTGACGAAGTTGATGATGGGCGCCTCGTCGGTGGAGGTGGGCGCGGCGACGGTCGTCTTCGGGGTCTCGGGGGCCTCGACGATTGGCTCCTCCTTCTCGAGGGCGGGCCGGGTTTTCGTCTTCTTTTTCGTCGGCGGTTCCAGGCCGTAGAAGCGCTCGATAGCGGCCAGCAGCTGTTCCCTCGACGCCACCACCGGCTGGACGTCGTAGTCGGTGGCGAAGCGGGCGGCGTCTATGGCCACCATGTCCCCCGGGTCCAGCATGGCCAGCGCCAGACGGTTCCCCCGGCGCTGGAGGGGGAGGATTGTGTGCTGCCGGGCGATTTCGGCGGGGACCTTCTTCAGGAGCCCCGGCTCGATCTCGACGTCGGTCAAGTCCACGTAGGGCAGGCCGAGTTGACGGGACACGGCCGCCGCCAGCTCGCGGTCGTCCATCAAACCGCTCTCCAGGGTCGCGGCGATGAAGCTGATACCCTCCCGGGTCTGAATCACGACGACCCGCTCCAACTCCTCTTGGGAGAGCGCGCCCGACTCGACCAGGGTCTGTTCCAGACTGCGGATGGTCCACCCCCTACACGTGGGTTCGCAGGATATCGTACACCTCGAGGGCGCTCTCGGCTTCCTTGAGCCGTTCCCGGAGTGTCGGAACGTGGAGGAGCCGCGAGATTTCACCGAGGAGTATGACCACCTCGGTGGGGTTCACGGCGGAACCGGCGATGGCGAAAACTAACATTACCGGTTGCCCGTCCTGGCTCTGCCAATCAACTTTCACCGAGGTGACGCCGATTGCCAGCCGCGACTTCGCGAGTTCTTCCAGCCGGCAGTGGGGGAGGGCGACCCCGTGGCCGATTCCGGTGCTTATCTCCTCGCGGGCCTCGATGGCCTCCGCGATGGCCTTCGCGTTGTGGATCTCGTCCTGGAGGAGCCCCGCCATCTCGGCGATTATCCCTTCCTTGGTGTCCGCCTCCAGGGGGACCCGGATGCGCTCGAGGGCGAGGTAATTCAAAAGAAGCTCGGACACGGCTACTCTTCCAGAATCTGCCTGACCTGCAAGAGTTCTTGGCGAATGTGGCGGAGCCTCTCGGCGAGCTTCGCCCCGTCGGGCTTCGGGGCTTTATCCAGGTCGAGCTGCCGCCGCGCCCCGGCGATGGTGAGCCCCACCTCGTCCAACAGGAGCTCCAGGCGCAGGACGAGCCCCAGGGCCTCGTAGGTCAGGAAGACCTCGTCCTCCTCCTCGAGGGCCAGCTCACGCAGCTCGGGAAACTCCGAGAGCCAGTAGGAGACTTTGGTCGCCGGCACGCCGGTCATCCGTTCTACCTGATCCAGACTGAAGCGGTCCAAAGGGGCTCCTTACGGTTTCGGGGAGTTTTCCCCGGGCAGGGGGGCGTTCTCCCGACCCTCGCGCAGCCTCTTCAGGTTGCCTCGGTGCATGAATATTACCAGAGCCGCCGCCGGAACGCCAAACCCGAGGAGGACCCAATTCATCCCGCCCCCGGCCAGGCCGAAGACCGTAATTACGACGGGGTAGGCCACCGAGGCGGAGATGGTGGCTACGGAGACGATGCGGGTGGCGAAGGCCACGATTAAAAAGAGACCCAGGGTGACGAGACCGATCCAGGGATCGAGGGCCGCCGCCGCGCCGACGCCGGCCATCGCCCCCTTGCCGCCCCGAAAGCCCAGAAAGGGCGTGAAGATGTGCCCCAGCATGACGGCCACCATCAGCGCGCAGCCGTAGAGGGTGGGGTCGAGCCAGCTTACGGGGAAGAGTTGGGGGAGGAAATAGACCCCGACAAAACCCTTGGCGCCGTCCAGGACGTAGGCCAGCACACCGGGGACTTTGCCGCAGGTGCGCAGGACGTTGGTGGCGCCGACGTTCTTCGAGCCCTCCTCGCGCAGGTCTATCCCGCGCCAGAGCTTGGCGACGAGCCAGCTCCAGGGGACGGAACCCCAGACTATGGCGACGAGAAGGCTCAGGGCGAAGGTCAACGGCGTCCTCGCTTTTTCGACGCGGCGCCGGAAAAGCTTCTTTCGGCGTCGGACGACCCCTTTTGCCGGCGGGGCCTCTTCTCCATCCGGTACTCGACGAAGAGCGGCACGCCCGCCCAGCCGCCGGCCTCGCGCAGTCGGTTCTCCAGGAAGCGCCGCCAGGAGAAATGAATCTCCGCCACGCGATTGGTGAAGACGGTGAAGCCGGGCGGCCCGGCGTTGGTCTGCACGGCGTAGAGCAGCTTCACCTCTTTTCCCCGGAAGATGGGCGGCGGGTGGGCCTCCTGGGCCTTCTGCACGACGCGGTTCAGCTCCGGCGTGGGCATCTGCCGCACGAAAGCCTCGGCCACCCGACCGATTTCGTCCATCAGGAGCTTGAGGCCGAGTCCCTGGGTGGCGCTCGTAAAGGCCACCGGGATGTGGGCGGCGAAGCCCAGGAGCCCGTGGGCGTCCTCGGTCAGCCTTCGCTTTTCCGTGCGGTTGTGCTCCACCAGGTCGCACTTGTTGAAGACCAGAATCGCCGCCCGGCCCTCCTCCAGGGCGTAGCCCAGAATCTTCGCGTCCTGGGTCACCAGTCCCTGCACGGTGTCCACCAGCATGAGCACGAGGCGGCTGCGGCGGATGTGCTCCAGGGCGCGTACCACGGTGAGCCGCTCGAGGAACTCCCCGCGGACCTTCTTCTTTTTTCGCAGCCCGGCGGTGTCCACCAGGAGGTAATCATGTCCGCCGTACTTGAAGGGCACCCCCACGGCGTCGCGGGTGGTTCCCGGAACCTCCGAGGTTATCAGGCGGTTCTCCCCGACCAGGGCGTTGACCAGTGAGCTTTTGCCAGAGTTGGGCCGCCCGATGATGGCGATGGGGAAGGGCCCGTCATCCGGTTTTTCCGTGAAACCGCCGACGGTATTCTCGACGGCCTCGAGGAGCTTTTTGAAATTCCGCTTTCCCTTGGCCGAGAGCGGAATGACGTCGGCGTCGAATCCCAGGGAGTAGAAGTCGCCGGCGGCGGCCTCCAGCCGCTCGTTGTCGGCCTTGTTGACCACGATGACGAGAGGCTTTTTCAGCCGGCGCAGCGTGTCGGCAATCTCGATGTCCTCGGGCAACAGGCCGTCAATGGCGTCCACCACGAACAGGACGAGGTCGGCCTCGGCGAGGGCGATTTGGCGCTGCTCGTCCACGAGCTGGCGCATCTCGGGGTCGGCCTGGTCCCAGCCGCCGGTGTCCACGACTCCGAACCGGCCGAAGGGCCAGTGCGCCTCGGCGTACATACGGTCCCGCGTCACGCCGGGGAGGGCGTCCACGATGGCCAGCCGCCTCCCGATGAGGCGGTTG
>JAPLSK010000234.1 GCA_026398675.1 bacterium
AACCGTGCGGTGCGCACCGCCTTCAAGGCCTATTACGACGCGGGGATGATCTACCGCGGCGCGCGCATGGTCAACTGGTGCACCCGCTGTCATACGTCAATCTCCGACCTCGAGGTGGAGTACGAGGACCAAAGCTCCCACCTGTGGTACGTCCGTTACCCCCTGGCCGACGGCTCGGGGAGCCTGGTCGTGGCCACCACGCGGCCGGAGACGATGCTGGGCGACACGGCGGTGGCGGTCCACCCCGAGGATGAGCGGTATAATGCCTTCGTCGGCCGGGAGGTGGACCTGCCGCTCACCGGGCGGCGTATCCCGGTCATCGCCGACGAGCGCGTGGACCCCGCCTTCGGCACCGGGGCGGTGAAGGTGACCCCGGCCCACGACCCCAATGACCACGAGATGGCCGGGCGGCACGGTCTGGAGAGCCTGGTGGTCATAGACTTCGAGGGGCGGATGACCGCCGACGCCGGGGCCGGTTACGCGGGGCTCGGCATCGAGGAATGCCGGAAAAAAGTGGTCGCCGACCTCGAGAATCTGGGCCTTTTGGAGAAGACCGAGGATTACGCCCACTCGGTGGGCACCTGTTACCGCTGCCACAAGACCATCGAGCCGCTGGTGAGCGAGCAATGGTGGATGGACATGAGCTCCCTGAAGGAGCCCGCCATCCGCGTCGTGGAGCGGGGCGAGGTGAAGTTCATCCCCGAGCGCTGGACCAAGGTCTACCTCGACTGGATGGAGAACCTGCGGGACTGGAACATCGGCCGCCAGCTCTGGTGGGGTCACCGGATGCCGCTCTGGTACTGCGACGCCTGCGGCGGAATCGTGGTGGAGATAGAAACCCCCGAGCGGTGCCCGAAATGCGGCGGAGCCTTGCGCCAGGAGGAGGATGTCCTGGACACTTGGTTCTCCTCGGCGCTCTGGCCGCTCTCGACCCTGGGCTGGCCCGACGACGAGGAGCAGTTGAAGAGGCTCTACCCCACCGCCGTCCTTTCCACCGCGCCGGACATCATCTACCTCTGGGTGGCGCGGATGATTATGAGTGGGATGCACTTCCGCGGGGAGAAACCCTTCAGCCACGTGTACCTCCACGCCACCATCCTGGCCAAGGACGGCCGGCGGATGAGCAAATCCCTGGGCAACGGCGTGGACCCGCGCGAGGTCATCGGCGAATACGGCACCGACGCCCTGCGCTTCACCCTGGTCATTCTCACCGGCCAGGGGCAGTCGGTGCGGCTGTGGGAAGACCGCTTCACCGTGGGGCGCAACTTCGCCAACAAGGTCTGGAACGCCGCCCGCTTCCTCCAGCTCAACCTGGCCGGGAGCCGCCTCGCCGACGAGGCTCCGCTCACCGCCGGGGAGCTGCCCGACGACCGCGAGCTCACCCTGGAGGACCGCTGGATAATCTCCAGGCTCGGCCGCCTCGCCGGAGAGGTGACCGACTCGCTGGAAGCGTACCGATTCAACGAGGCGGCGCACCTGGTGTACGAGGGATTCTGGCACGACTACTGCGACTGGTACCTGGAGCTCGTGAAGCCGCGCCTTTACGGCGACGACCCCAAGGCCAAGGGGGTGGCGCTCGCGGTGGCCCTCCACGGGATGCGCCTGCTGTTGAAGCTCCTGCACCCGATCATGCCTTTCATCACCGAAGAGCTATTCCACCGCCTCTTCCCCAACGCGCCCGCGGACCTCATGGTCTCCCCCTGGGAGGGCCAAGCGGAGAGGTCGAAGTACGCGGGGGATGAGGACCATGGCATTGGGTCGGGGGGAGATGACTGGCCGGGGTACGCGGGGGACGAGGAGCACGTGGAGCGGCTGCAGAAGCTGATAGACACCGTGCGCAACATCCGGGGCGAGATGGGCGTCCCGCCCGGGGCCAAGGTCCGGCTGCTGGTGAAGACCACGGACGGCGACCTGGCCGCCCTGGTCGAGGCTCAGGCCGGTTATTTCGCCAACCTGGCCGGCGTGGAGGAAATCGAGGCCGGCCCGGAGGTGGTCAAGCCCAAGGGGGCCGCCGTGGGCGTGGCGGGCGAGGTGGAGCTCTACGTGCCGCTGGCCGGGGTGGTGGATTTCACCGCCGAGCTGGAGCGGGTGAAGAAGGAACTGGGGAAGGTCCGAGAGCGGTTATTCAAAGTCGAGAAGAAGCTGGCCGACGCCCAGTTCCGCCAAAAGGCCCCCGCCGAGGTGGTCAAGGGCGAGGAGGAGAAGCGGGACCGGCTGGCGGCCGAGCTCGAGGCCCTGGAGCGCCACCTCAAGCACGTGGAGGAGATGCTATAAGTTTATTAACGCGGGTGGGTTGACAAACCCACCCGTTTTGTTATTATTTATTTTGATTCTTAAGGAGGAGTCATGGCGTTTTATTTTCAGAACCTTGATGACTTAACTAGGCAGAAGATGCTTGAGGAAGTAGAACTTGATGTTGAACGTGGTTGTCTGTATATAAGCCCAAGGTTGCGCGTGGGTACTGAGGAAATCTTTAAAAATCTCCTTATTGATGCAGCTAAATATCATAATGAAGATTGGCTTGCAGAGCAAATCGAAACAAGGGGTTTACTAAAAACCCGTGAGACTTATACTAGAAATGGAATAACTAGAGAAAGAGCTGTTCAACGAAATGCACACACTATGCTAGCTGAGGGAGAGTTTAATCGTTTTTATGTCCGTGCTATTTGTAAAAGAGTTCTGGAACAAGGACTAAATGTTGTAATTGTCTACAGAGGCAAAGAGGTATCTAATCCTAGGCCTGAATCTGAGTTAAAGATAGGCACCAGAATTGATGCGCAAAGTCTCCTCGATGATTTACGGGATCATCCTGGAGTAGATACTGCACTTGGTTTACCACCAGGCCCTAATTCGGGATTAACAGTTACAGTCCCAGCCTAGTAGATAAGAGGTACAAGTAACTTTGGAAATTTTCATTAGTTGGTCAGGTGCAATAGGGAGAAAGATTGCAGTTGCATTAAAGGATTGGATACCTTTATTACTCCAAGATGTTGATGTCAATATCTCTCCTGACATTGAGAAGGGTGAAGTATGGTTTGATAGACTAATGAAAATGCTCATTGAATCAAAATTTGGAATAATTTGTGTAACAAAAGAGAGCTTAGTTTCACCATGGGTTAATTTTGAAGTCGGAGTTATAGCAAGTGTTCAGAAGAAAAATGTAGCACCATTTATATTTAATGTTGACGTTAGTATATTAGCCGATAATCCTTTACATTTATTTCAATATGTACAGAACAAAAAAGATAGCATAAAAGAATTAATACTAGACATTAATAAGAAATTAGAAAATCCTGTCAATGATAAAATTATAATAAGGCACTTTGAAAATTATTATCCAGAATTAGAAGAAAAAATTAATTTGTATCTCAAAGAAGAACAAGAGGGCAAAAAAGAAACAAAGAAAGAAATTACAAATGAAATTATTTATAATGAATTAAATAGAATTCGTATGATATTAAATGAGTTATCCGAAAGAAATCGAATAGATAGTTTAACAGGTTTAACCAGTAGACTTTGGAATAATATCCCTGTAAGTAGTAGTGAGCAGGTGAAAATGCTTGCTGAAGCATTGAGCAAAGACATCAAGCTGGATAAAAATAAATAATCTTTGAAACTAACGCGGCCTTTATTAGGGTGGTGGGTTGTCCTTTTTTTTTATTTATGACCGAAATTCGTTACTATCATCTAAATCTGGCCAAGAACCCGGCGGGGGTGGCGGGATGCCACGCCGCGCAGGTCTGCGTGGGCGGGGACGCCCTCGCCTTCCATGAAAAAGTTCCCGGCTACGCGCCGACGCCGCTCGTGCAACTGCCCGGGCTGGCGGCGGAGCTCGATCTGGCCTCCATCCACGTCAAGGACGAGGCGCACCGCTTCGGGACGAAGGCCTTCAAGGCGCTGGGCGCCTCCTACGCCGTTCATCGGTTCCTGGAGGAAAATCCCGGCGACCATGTCTTCTGCACCGCCTCGGACGGGAACCACGGGATGGCGGTGGCGTGGTCGGCGCGGCTGTTCGACCGGAAGGCCGAGGTCTTCATGCCGAAAGGAACCGTCCCGGCCCGCGTCCGGCGCATCGAGAACCTCGGCGCCCGGGTGACGGTCGTGGACGGCGACTACGACGCCGCGGTGCGCGCCGCCGCCCGCGAATCAAAGAAACACGGCTGGGTCCTCGTCCAGGACACCGCCTGGGAGGGTTTTTCCGAAATCCCGACCCGCATCATGGCCGGCTACGTCACCATGTTCCGCGAGTTGGAGGACGAACTGTTCCCCCCCGGCGGACCGGTCGTGGACGCGGTCTTCCTCCAGGCCGGGGTGGGGAGCTGGGCCGCGGCGGCGGTCGCTTACCTCGCCGGGCGCTACGGCGACCGGATGCCTAAAATCGTTTGCGTGGAGCCGACGGGGGCGGACTGCTGCCTGGCCTCGGCGCGGGCCGGCCGGCGGGTGAGCCTGCCGGGGGCGGAGACCATCATGGCCGGGTTGAACTGCGGCACGCCATCCCTCATGGCCTGGCCGATTCTCGCCGCCGGGACGGACCTCTTCCTCGCCCTCCCCGACGACTGCGCCCGCGAGGCGATGCGGGCCTATTACCATTCCAAAAAGGACGACCCGCGTGTTGTCTCCGGTGAATCGGGCGCGGCGGGACTGGCCGCGCTCCTGGCCCTTCTACGCGTCCCGGAATTAGAAAAGCCCAGGCGGTTCCTGGGTCTGGGCGAAACGTCGCGGGTTCTCTTGTTCAATACCGAGGGCGACACCGACCCGGAAGGTTTTTCCAAAATCGTCGGCGCTCGGGCTACCTCTCCTCCTGAAACGGTTCCTCGGCTGAGTCGGTGAAGAGGTCGTCGGGAGTCATCCCGGAAAGAATCAGCTCCTTCAGCTCCGTGTAGCAGAAAATCGTAACGCCGTCCGCGCCCGCCGCCCGGACGGCATCTATGTGCGACCGCAACACGGCCGGGTCCAGCGGCTTCGACCCGTCCGAGTCGTTACCCAGAGCGATGCCGGTGTAAACGAGGCCGTCGCCCGCGTGCGCCACGGCGTCCGCCGTCTGCCGCTCGATGACCCCCGCCTTGAGCGAGTAGGACATGGGGAGCACCAGGTCGATCAGGCCCTCCTCCAGCCAGCGTCCCCAATCCTGACACACCCCGTCGTAGGCGTCCCCGGCGCGGTCGGCGAACACCGCCGCCGAGACGATTATTTCCGGGTTGATCTCCCGTGCCTCGCGCTGCACACGATCCACGAACTCGGTGATATTGTCCCGGCGCCAGGCCCGCCATGTCTCGTCCGCCGGGTTGGGATCCAGGCCGGTCCGCACCCAGTACTCGCTCACGGCGATGGGCGTGAAGCCCATGTCCGGCCCCTCATAGCGCACGTAGTCCAGGTGCAGCCCATCCACATCGTAGTTGGACACGATGTCCAGGAGCACCGAGGCGGTGTAGTCGCGCACCTCGGGGATGCCCGGGTCGAGCCAGGCCCGGTGCCCGACGCCCATCCGGTTTCCCCACCGGTCGCAGGAGACCCACTCGGGGTGACGGTTGACCACGTGGTTCTCGTCCTGGGGGGCGAAGCCGCCGGTGACCTCGAAGCAGGTGACCCAGGCGTGGACCGAAAGGCCCCAGGCGTGTCCCTCCTCCACGGCCAGCGCCAAAGGGTCGAAGTCCTCGGGCTGGCCCTTCATATAAATGGAGCGCGGCTCGGGATTGGCGTAGTAGGAGGTGTAGCGGTGGGGGATGTACAGGGCGTCGCCGCGGTAGCGCACCTGAACGAAGATGGCGTTGAAGCGGTACTCGGCGGCCTGGATGACGGCGCTTCGCACGGCGGAGGGGCTGGTGAGCTCCCAGGCGGGAATCCAGAGCCCCCTCCCCTCGACGGCGGACTCGGTCTCGGCCGCCGCCATCGTTAAAAGGGCGCTCGTCAATAAAAGCGCCGCTGCCCGCTTCACGCCGGTGATGGGTTTCCTCATGGGTGACGCCCCTGCCCGCTGGATCCGCCGGGGACGGTTTTAGTATCCCAGGTTGTGGAAGTACTCGGTCAGCGATTCGCAGTTGCGGCGGAGCGAGGCGATGAAGTAAGCCCCCCGCTCGAACTGCCCGTCCAGGAAGACGGCGATGGTGGTGGATACCTTGTTGTAGATGTCGTAGATCAGGCTTTTCAGCGCCTCGTTGACATCCCCGGGTGTGTCGAGGATCCCGCGGTCGGTGAGGTCCGCGATCCAGAACGACAGGTCGCCGTTGAGGCGCTCCAGCAGGTCCTTCGTCTGGGGGAAGAGGGCGAGAATCTCCTCGTCGGTCTTCTCGGTCACGATTCCGTAGGCGCGGGCGAGGTCGAAGAGCTCGTTGGCGTAACCCCAGAGCACGCTCTCGTTGGGCGGTAGCTCGTACCCTGGAGCCTCGGCGGCGACCGCGGGCAGGAACACGGCGAGGATGGCGATGGCGAAGCAGCGTATGTGCATGATAATCTTCACTGTTGAGACAAGGGGGTTTGCCGGGGGCATAGCTCGGTTCGCCGGGGGCGTAGCTCGCTAAAGCTCGGTTCGCTCGGTTAAGCCCCTTGCCCTTCCATTTAAGTCAAGAATAGCCAGTAGTTCAGGGTGACCATGCCGATGCCTAAAAGAGCCCCGGCCACAATCTCTCTCCAGGTGTGCACGCCTCGTCGGATGCGCGCGTCGGCGATAATCAGCGCCAGGAGGAATACGAGCACCGAAACCAGCGGGTTCTCGGTCACCAGGGTGACGATGGCGAAGACGGCGAAGCTGACCGCGGAATGGCCCGAGGGCATCCCCCCGTGGAGCGGAGCTCCTCGACCGACCAGAACCTTGCCCAGGATGACCAGCACTATCACCAGGGTGAAGCTGATCAGGGTGACGTACTCGGGGCTGCCCTTGACGGCGCGGATGGCCGAGAAGATGTGGGGCTTCAGATCCTTGAACAGGACCAGATAGCCGACGATGATCGCCGTGATGGCCGCGATGAAGACCGCCCCCGCCGAGATATCCTTCACCAGCTTGGCCAGGGGGTGGTAGGCGGTGGTCATCAGGTCCAGTGCCTTCTCCACCGCCGTGTTGATGAGCTCCGTCACCAGGACGAAAGCCACCGACAGGATTATCAGGACGAGGTCGCTCCGGTCTATGTTCAAAAACAGCGACCCGGCGATGGCCAGGACGCCGACGAGGAAGTGGACGCGGATGTTGCGCTCGGTCTTGAGGGTGTAGATTATCCCTTCGAGGGCGTTGTTGAAGGACTGGGACATCCGGGGCTTGGTCCCGATCGTGCTCCGACGCCGGTTCGCCGGGGGCGTAGCTCGCTGCGCTCGGTTCCCCGGTTTACCGTCGGTCGCGGGGGCCCCTTTGGGCGCGGTCGGACCGTCGGTCGTCCCGCCGGGCGCATTTTCCTTTTGCCGGGGCATTACTCGCTTCGCTTCCTTTTTACCGGGAACGTTACTCGGTTCGCCGGGGGCGTAGCTCGCTTCGCTCGGTTCGCTTCGTTTTGCCGGAGGCATTACTCCACTACGCTTCGTTTCCGGTTTCCGCTCTCCCGGGGCATCGGCTACCCTCAAGCCCTCACAGGTAGACAAGGGGTTTTGCCGGAGGCATAACTCGCTTCGCTCGGTTAAACCCCTTGCCTCTTCGTGTAGGCGGAAAGCCACTCGTGGTCGGCCGTCAGCACCGCCTTGGCCATCATCCCGTCCCGCCCCCGCACGTCGGCGTCCAGGTATCCCAACAGGTGCAACACCCCGTGGGCGACGAGGATGGCCAGCTCCCGCCCCAGGCTGTGGCCCTGTTCTCCGGCCTGGCGCACGGCGGCCTCCACGTTCACGAAGACGTCCCCCAGGAGCTCCGGCTCCTCCCCGGACGGCTCATCCCCCTCGCCGGGCTGCAGATCGAAGGCCAGCACGTCGGTGGTTTCACCCGTTCCGGTGTAGGTCTCGTTGAGCCGGGCCATCTGGACGTCGTCGAAGAGCACGACGGCGATGCTGCGCTCAGGCGCCTCATCGAGGGTGAGCGTCAGCACCGCCGCCCGCCGGGGCAGCTCGGGGTCCACCCAGACCACCTTTTGGTGGTCGTGTATCAGGACTTCGTAGTTCCGGCTCAACTGTGTTCCACCGACTGGGTTGGTATCGGGATTCCGGCTCTTTTTGAAAAATCTTCCGCCACCGCGAAATATTATCAGACGGCTGGACTCGTCGAGGGGACTTTCGACCGTATCACCCCGGCCGGTTTTGCATCCCCCGCCGGCGGATTTCTCAGGCCCCCTCTTCCCCGCTGCCTTCGCTCCGGTCGTCCCCGACCGTGTCGGCGTCCTCCATGCCTTCGGAGGCGGGTTCCGCGGAATCCTCCGGGTACTCCACCCGGGAG
>JAPLSK010000235.1:0-1465 GCA_026398675.1 bacterium
CAGGGCCAGGGACGGCTCGTTCACCTGCTTGATGTGGGCGTGGGGGAGCCAGCCGCCCTCGAGGACGGCCCGGATCATCCCGAAGGCGATTTCCTGGGCCAGGCCCCGGCGGCGGTAGGCCCGGCGGGTGTAGATGTGGCCCATGGAGCCCGAGCCGTGGGTGATGCACCAGGCCCCCGGCTCGCCCCGCTCGTCGTAGAAGGCCAGGGTGGGGCCGGACTCGATCCGCCAGCGGATGTAGCCGACGGAACCCTCGTCGTGCTCGCCGAACTCCCAGTGGGCCTCGACGACGTGGGCGTGCTCCGGCGAGAGAGGACGGAGCGGCACCGCGGGTTCCCGGGGCGGCGGGAAATCCCAGTAATGGACCCAGCACCGCGTCTGATGAACCAGCTCACCCTCCCGCAAAAGCCTCTCGCTGTAACACTGCTGGAGACCGGCGAAGCGGTAGGCCTCGAGGAAATCCGCGACGGTCTTCGGGTCGTCGCGGAAGGCTCCCTCGACCAGCTCCCGGTAGGCGGCGGAGTCGAAGTACTCCAGCGCCAGGTCGAACGTGTCCGGATCCTTCGCGAAGAAGAGGTTGCTCCAGCCAACCACGAGGACGCAGGCCGGGTTCTCCGGGTCGTCCACCAGGCAGAGCCGGAAGGGCTCGCCGGGTTCCGGCGTCTGGTGGAAGAGGGTGTAATCAATCATGGCGGCGGCCGGGGGGTTCTCCGCCAAGAGGCCGCGCAGCTTTTCGTAATCCTTGAGTTCCTTGAGCATCCGCGCCCCCGTTTTACGGCACGTTCCCGGGAATATTATACGTCATCCGGCGCCGGGGTTAAAGATACGGGGGCGGGATGAACCGCCCCCGGGAGCGATGGTGGATTCAGGTTGCGGGGCGTTCCGGTGTCGCCTTGCCCTTTAGCTTCTTCAAGCGCCCGACAGACTCCGGGAGGTAGTATAGCGGAGTAATCCGATAATTTCAGGCGGAAATAGGTTAATTATCTCGACGCGGCCTCCAGGCTCTCCGCGGGCGACCGTGGAGGACTCGTCCTACCGGTCGTCCCTACGGGGTGTTGAGCGGTTCGTAATGTAGGGCGGGGACTTTAGTCCCCGCCGTATTTATTTTCTAAGGCAGCCCTCACCCCGGACCGTAGGCGCGCCTCTCCCACAGGGAGAGGGAGACGCTTTCTATACCATCCAACCTTATCAGCTACGACCCTCACCCTAGCCCGTAGGCGAGCCTCTCCCTAAAAGGGAGAGGGGGTAGGAGGAAGCCTTCACCCTCAATCCCGTCGACGCGCCGCGAGGTTGCGATTGTGTAGGGCGGCCCCTCCGCGGGCCGCCGCGGCGGGGATAGGTATCTGCGACCGAATGTAATCCCCGCCCTACATTTGGGCGTGCGGCGGTTAATCGTCCATCACCCTCGTAGGGGCCGACCTTCAGGTCGGCCCGGTGATGTCTCCCCTCTCCCCGTGGGAGGAGC
>JAPLSK010000235.1:1484-2650 GCA_026398675.1 bacterium
CCCCCCCCCCCCCCCCCCCCCCCCCCAACGCGGCGGGGATAGGAATCCCCGCCCTACGTCTCCTTCTCCCCATAGAGGAGAGGGGGTATAAAAAAAGAGAGCCTTACGGCTCCCTTTAAGATGGCCCCTTGGCAGTGACCGTGCATGAATGCACTCTCCCACCGGGTCGCCCCGGCAGTACCACCGGCGCGGGAGGGTTTCCCGTGTTCGGGCCTACTCAGCGGTTGTTTTCACGGGAGATGAAAAAAGAGGGCCGGCAGCCTGTGAACTTGCTCAATCTACGTTCCCGACCTCACCCCTCTCCCCAACCCTCCCCCCAGAGGGGGGAGGGGGTATGAAAAAGGGAGCCTTGCGGCTCCCTTCAATATGGCCCCTTGGCAGTGACCGTGCATGAATGCACTCTCCTACCGGGTCGCCCCGGCAGTACCATCGGCGCGGAAGGGTTTCCCGTGTTCGGGCCTACTCAGCAGTTGTTTTCACCCAAAATGAAAAGAGGGCCAGCAATTAAGCCGAGCCCTCTGTACTATGGCCCCTTGGCAGTGACCTACTCTCCCACCGGGTCGCCCCGGCAGTACCATCGGCGCGGGAGGGCTTTACTTCCGTGTTCGGGATGGGAACGGGTGTTTCCCCTCCGCCATTGCCACCAAAGGACCAAGAAGTGTGCTTTTCGAGGTTACCGGTGTTACGGATTCAATCCCCATAATCCAACCGGCCCCCTCTACAGGCCCCTTCTTTTGCAGATTTGAGACGCAGGCAACCTCGCGGTCGAAGGTTTTAAAGGATTGCTCCGTGCCGGGGGTCTTCCGTCGAAAACCCCCGGCCGGTAAAAAGATGGTCAAGCCTCACGGCGGATTAGTAACGCTAGGCTGAATACCTCACGGTACTTACACCAGCGTCCTATCAACCTCGTAGTCTGCGAGGCGCCTTTAGGGGGATCAAGTCCCCGGGAAGCCTGGTTTTGGAGTTGGCTTGGCGCTTAGATGCTTTCAGCGCTTATCCGTTCCGAACATAGCTACCCGGCGATGCCGCTGGCGCGACAACCGGTACACTAGAGGTTCGTCCACCCCAATCCTCTCGTACTAGGGGCAGCTCTCCTCAAGCTTCCAACACCCACGACGGATAGGGACCGAACTGTCTCACGACGTTCTAAACCCAGCTCGCGTGCC
>JAPLSK010000236.1 GCA_026398675.1 bacterium
AAAGCGACAGGGAGAGCACACTGGCCATACCACGGCCGAAGCGGTCGGCGATGAGTCCCCACATGATGCGCCCCAGCGCGTTGCCCGCCGCCAGGGCGCTCACCGAAGCGGCCGCGATGAGCTCCCCCGCCCCGCCCGACAGGCCCATCGGCTTCAGGTTGCCCATGACCAAAAGCCCGGCGAACGTCCCGGCAAACATGGTCCCGAACAGACGCCAGAACCGGAGGTCGCGGCGGACGCGGGGAATATCTTGAGGCGCGGGCGGCGGAGGGCTGTCGGGGGGATTGGCCAGCAGGCTTCCGCCGATGAGAATCAAAACACCGTAAACGATGCCGATCCAGCGGAAGATGTCCAGGGGGGTCAGCCCCTCGGCCAACATCCCCTCGATGAGTATGGACAGAATGACGGCCCCGCCCCCGAATCCGGCCACCGCCACCCCGGTCACCAGCCCCTTCCTCTTCGGGAACCAACGGGCCGCCGCGGAGATGGGGCAGAGGTACACGAAGCCGAGGCCCGTCCCGGCCACCAGTCCGTACCCGACGAGGAGCAGAGGGAAGCGACCACCGGAGAAGGAAGCCACTAGCAGCCCCGCCGCGAAGAGGCACCCCCCGATCAGGGTGGGTATTTTCGGTCCGCGGCGATCGAGAAGGGGTCCCGCGAAGAGCATCGTCAGTGCAAACACGGCGATGCTCACCCCAAAGACGAGCTGAGCCTGCCATTCGGCGAGACCGTACACATCGGTGAGCGCTCGCGCCAGGTTGCTCCAGGCGTAAATCCCGCCGATGCAGAGCTGGACGATAACGACGACCGCGAGGATGAGCCAGCGACGCATCAGTCAACCCGCCCTTTCAGTCCCGATGTAAATATAAATGCGGCCATCTTCGCCCGCCGCGGAGTCGGGTGTCCGTCCAGGGCCCGGAACTACGGCTCTACTTCGGGAACGTCGCGCAGCAACATAACGGGCTCCCCGATATCGCACTCGATCCTTTCCGAGACGTAGAG
The DNA here is from genome assembly GCA_026398675.1 of bacterium. Taxonomy (NCBI): domain Bacteria; species bacterium. Next base: position 1,003 of record JAPLSK010000236.1, read on the forward strand.
GTGGAAGTAGCGACCGACGTTGGTCAGAAGCGAGTCGAGGTCCACCGGCGGACGCCACTCCGCGACCAGCACCTCCCGAAAGCCGTCGAACCGCTTGTCGGCGCACACGAGCTGGTTGATGCCGTGGTAGATGAAACCCGGCTCCGGCTCCGGTACAGGCGTGATGAGGACCACAAAGTCCACCGGTTTTTGCCAGATATAATCCAGGTCGTCGGGGTTCGACGCCCGATACCGGTTGCACTTGGGGCGGTCGTGGGAATCTATGGTGGGCAGATCCCCGAAGTAGGGCACCACCCCCATGTCCATCGTCACCAGCCAGGAGTCGTCGAGCTTCGTTTCGGCGATGAACTCCCCAAGGCGCTCCGCGGGCGAGCCGGGGTGGTTGTAGTGGTAAACCACATCGGGCCACCAGCCCAGAAATCCGGCCCAGAGGGTGAAACCGACAAGGAGGGTGGCGACGGCCAAGCTCTGGCGCCGGGAGCAGAAAGCGGGAAGCATGGACAGGGCGCAGACGAGGGCCGTGGCGGCCGAAGGCAGCCACAGGCGACCCACCCCGATGGGGTCCCCGGCGAAGAAAAATTCACCGAGATGGTCCAGGGCCAGCCCGAGGAAGAGCAGTCGGAGGGGAGTGGTCAGCCGGGGGGTCCGCTCACCGCCGTTCCCACCCTCCCCGTCCTTTGCGCGCCGGACCAGGAAATAAACTAAGCCCGTGTAAACCAAGGCGAGGCCGGGAGTGCGGAGGAAATCCTCCAGGACCCGGAAGAAGCCCTCTTTGAAACTCAAAAGGCTGATCATCACCTCCGGCGAGGGGACCTTCACCCCGGCGCTGGTGGGCAGAAACTGCCAGTAAACGAGCGCCACGGCGGCGAAGAAGACCAGGCCCGGGAGGGCTCCCAGCTTTACCCGTAACACGTCGCGCCATCCGATGCTCGACCGCTTCGACGCCCAGCACCAGCCGATGACGGCCCCCAGCACGGCGAGGTCGAGGAAGGCGTCGGGTCGGGTGACCAGGTGCAGCCCGGCGGCCAGGCCCAGGGCCACGCTGAGCCTGTCTTTCAATAAATCTCGGATCGCGAACCGGAGCAGAAGAAGGATAGAGAAGAGGTTCAGGGCCGTTTCGAGGCCGTTGACCGAACCGATGACCGAGGTGGTGAAAACGAGGAAAACCCCAGCCAGGGCCAGGGAGGAACCGTGGGTGAGGGTGGGTCTCAGACGGCGCAGAATCCCCGCGGCCTGGATTACCGACAGGAGGAGAAACAGAAACCCCAGCGCCTTGGCCCAGACGAGGGGCGGGATTTTGAGCCAGAAGGCTGGAGTTAAAAGCAGGAGCCAGAGGTGGCTGGAAAAGGAATTGGTGGGGAGCTTACCATCTCCGGCGCTCGGGTTCGGCAGCTCGCCCCGCGAGAGCTGCCGCGCCCCCGAGAGGTAGATGTAGGCGTCGTCGAAGGAGTAGGCCCCCAGCTCGTAGAGCACGATGAAGGCCAGGCCGATTTCCACGGCGATGACCAGCCACCAGATACCCCGGATTTCTCGGATCGCCGACAGTAGATGCACTTTCCGTCTCCCGAGTGGATGCTACTACAATTGTACCGCGCCAAGAACACGCCCAGGCGCGGCGGTCTGCATCTTTGAAGTTGCCGTGAAGGTTCAGGGAGAGGAAGAGGCGCCGGGACGGTCGGGTTCGGAAAACGAGGGGAGCAAATACCCTGCCAAAGGCTCGTCGGGGACGGCGGGAACGACGCCGTTTTCTGTGTACGCCGGTGGGAGCTCCACGGGCAGGACGACCTTCGCGGCCACCGGCCAGGCCATGAGACCCCTCGTCAACAGGATGGGGGGACTGGGCAGATCGCATTCGATCCGTTTCGAGACGAACAGGTGGTAATAACGGCCCGGATGCGGTCGAATTACCCCATTGTCGAAGGGGGCCCGCCACTCGGCGCTGAGCACGAGGCGGTAGTTGTCCCAGAAAGCCCGTTGTCCGAGCACGTCGTTCAGGAGGCGATATTCGGTTGCCCCCGCCCGGGGCGCCGTGATGTAGGGTGAGGTGACGACGACGAAATCAACCCGATGACTCCACACGTAGGCGAAGTCGTCGGGAACCTTCATAAGATGATAGTTGCAGATGGGAACGGACTAGACGTCAATCGTGTAGATCTCGCCGAAGTAAGGCAAAACCCCCATATCGGTGGCGACCATCCACGAATCGTCCATCTTCAACTCATTGATGAACCGCCCCATCACCTCGGCGGGGTCGCCGGTACGGTTGTAATGGCAGAAGATGTAAACCCGCCAACCGAGCAGCCCCGCCGCCAGGCTGCCGCACAGAATGACAGCGGAGATCAAGAGGTACTTTTTATTTTCGATCAGACGGATGAGCGCCAGAAGGCAAGCGATGAGCGCTATCGTCGCCGATTCAAGCCACAGGCGCTGAATCGCCATCCAGTCACACACCAGCACCCTCTTGCCCAGGTGCATCACGACCAAAAAAACGACGAAGGCCCGCACCTCCCAGCCGCCGATCGGATCCCCCTGCCGGCGTCGCGCAAACACGAAGATAAGCATCCCGGCGTAGATGAAAACGTTCCCCGGGGTGAGCGCAAAGTCCAACAACAGCTCGCGCAGATTCCACCAGAATTGGTCGCTGAAAACGGCGGTAAGAGCGAGGGATTTTGCCAGCGCGCTGGTCGGAAGGACGGTCGGGTAGAAGAGGCCGGGCAGGAGGAACAGCAGGACTCCAGGAAGCAGGCCTACGGCGGGCCGCACGAGCCCTGCCCTGGCGTGGGACCGTTTGTGGTTCAGAACGAGGATTACCAGGAGCACCAACACGAGGGCCACGTTGATGAAGGCGTCGGGTCGGGTGACCAGGTGCAGGGACAGGGCGAGCCCCAGGCCGACGGACAGCCGCCGTTGCGAAATATCCCTCAGGAGCAGGCGGAAGACCAGCACCAGGCTGAAGACGTAGAGAATCGTCTCCATGCCGCTCGTGGCCCAAAAAACCAGGGGCATGTAGGCGAGCGTCAGCCCCGCGACGGCCCAGACGGTCGCCGGATTGAGCTTGGGGTGGAAGAGCCCGATTATCCGCGCAATTTGCCAGACAACGCCCAGGAGTAATATGAAACCGAGCACCTTGGCCCAGATTAGGGCGTCGACGCCGAGCCAGTAGGCCGGGGTGATAAGCCCCACCCACAGCAGGCTGGACCAGGCGTTGGTGGGAACCTCGCCCGGCGTCATGTTCGGCAGTTGACCGCCGGCCAGCTGGCGGGCCCCGTTCAGGTAGATGTATGCGTCGTCGGGTGTATAGCCGGACACGTCCCAGACGATGAAGGCACACAGGATGAGCTCGAGAGCGATCAGGCCCCAAGTGAGATACCGGGTTCCACGCGTCCGGTCCGCTAATTTGGTATCAATACCGGCCATCGTCACCCTCACGGGTCATCCGTGAAAATCTCGTCCGTTCCCGGCAAGGCGCGAGCTTTCGTATCACCGGCGGAGCCGACCGGCCATCGGGCATCCCCAGGCTCCCGGGTACAAAAACCCGCTCAACTAGCGAGGGATATATCTTACCACGCCGGAACCTCTCCCGGGTGAATCGGAACGGACCGCGATGGAGACGGCGTAAAAAAAAGGGCGACCTAAAGCCGCCCTCATGCCAGAACCTCGATCAGCGGAAGGTGGCCTTTATCGCCCCGAAAGTCGTCTCTTGGATATCCGAAGAACCGCTGTCGGAAACCGTTATCATGTCGAGCCACACATCGGCGGCCCTGTCGGCGACGATGCGCCACGCGAACTGCACGTCGTGCCCGTACCAGTACGGGCCGATTTCGACCTCGGTCTCGTTCCAGACCCAGTTATCGAACGGCCCGAACTCCTCCTCGTTCCAGAGCTCAACCCACTCGCCCGGTCCGCCGGCCTCGCGGATCTCCAAGCTGTAATCCCCGTTGTTGTGGGGGGAGACGAACCAGGTGTAGCTGGTGGCCCAGTGGAAGTTCACGGTGACGTCCGAGGTGAGGCAGATGGGCGGCGAAATCAACCGCTCATCCTGATCCTCCCCCTTCTCGCAGAGTACGCCGAAGGGGCCGGTGAAGAAGTGCTGGGAGGTGATCATCCAGCGCTGGCCAATCTCACCTGGATCTAAAGTCCATCCGTCGAGGTTCCCGGAGGTAAAATCCTCGAAGAAGAGGACATCGGCCGAGGCGAAAGTAGCGAAGACGACTAATATGAACAAAATGTGTCGGTACATGATCATCCCTTTCCTGTGGAATTTACATTACTAATATAGCCCAAGAAATGCGGTTCGGCAAGGAGAGACGATAAAAAAGGCGCGACTTGTACCGCTCATTTCGCTGTGCTATCTTCTCTTTACCGACGCAAAAAAAACCGAGGACGGAACATGCCGCGCGAACTGCACGCCCCCACCGGAACCCGGCTCAGCTGCAAGGGCTGGCACCAGGAGGCCGCCTACCGGATGCTCCAGAACAACCTGGACCCGGACGTGGCCGAGGACCCGGCCAACCTGATCGTCTACGGCGGCTCGGGCAAGGCGGCGCGGAACTGGGACTGCCTGGAAGCGATACTGAAAACCCTGCGCGACCTGGGGAACGACGAGACGCTCCTCGTCCAGTCGGGCAAGCCGGTGGGCGTCTTCACCACCCACGAGGAGGCCCCCCGGGTGCTTCTGGCCAACTCGAACCTCGTGCCCCGGTGGGCGACGTGGGAACACTTCTACGAGTTGGAGGCCAAGTGCCACATCATGTAAGGCCAGATGACCGCCGGCTCATGGATATATATCGGCACGCAGTGCATCCGCGGGATAACGCCGGACGTTCTCACCGACCAGACCTCGGCCCACGACGAGCTCTCGGGCTACGTACCGAACGGGATGCCGCTCGCGGATGCCCTGGCCCTCAGGAAGAAAGACCCGGCGGAGTACAAGCGGCGCTCGTTGGAGGCCATGGTCGTCCACATGAACGCCATGCTGGCGATGCAAAAAGCGGGCGCGGCGGCCTTCGATTACGGCAACAACATCCGCGGCCAGACGGTGGACCGGGGCGCGCCCGAGGCCTTCTCCATCGTCGGCTTCGTCCCGCTCTACATCCGACCGCTCTTCTGCGACGGCAAGGGCCCCTTCCGCTGGGCGGCGCTCTCCGGCGACCCCGCCGACATCCACGCCACCGACGAGGCGGTCCTGCGCCTCTTCCCGGAGGACGAGGCCCTGGCCCGCTGGATTAAGAAGGCTCGGGAAAAGGTCCGGTTCCAGGGGCTGCCCTGCCGCATCTGCTGGCTGGGGTACGGCGAACGGGAAAAATTCGGCCTGGAGATAAACCGCATGGTGCGCACGGGCGAGATCAAGGCCCCCGTCGTCATCGGACGCGACCACCTGGACTGCGGCTCCGTGGCCAGCCCCAACCGCGAGACCGAGGGCATGGCCGACGGCTCCGACGCGGTGAGCGACTGGGCCTTCCTGAACGCCATGCTCAACGCCGTGGGCGGGGCGAGCTGGGTCAGCGTCCACCACGGCGGCGGGGTGGGCATGGGCTACTCCCAGCACGCCGGCATGGTCATCGTCGCCGACGGTACGCCGGGAATGGATAAACGGCTCAGCCGCGTGCTGACGACGGACCCCGGATTAGGGATAGTCCGCCACGCCGACGCCGGCTACCCGCGGGCCATCGAAAACGCGAAAAAATTCGGCATCAAGATGCCGATGCTGGGCGACTGACATGGGGATAACCCGAGACATGCCCGTGGAGCGGCTTCTGGAAGAGCGCCCGGCGGCCGCCGACTGGCTTCTAGCGCGGGGAATCGTCTGCATGCGCTGCGGCGAGCCCTTCTGGGGCACCCTGGCCGAGCTTCTGTGCAACAGAGAAAACTCGGCGGCGGACGTGAAGAAAATCGTCGCCGACCTGAACGCCTTCTTGAAAAAGGGGGAGTGATGGTAACCAAGGACACGCCGGTCAAGACCGTCCTCGCGGAGCACCCCAAGGCCGCCGACTGGTTCCAGCAGCGCGGCATCCTCTGCCTGCGCTGCAACGAGGTCTTTCCAGGCTCCGTGGGCGAGCTCCTGGCGACGAAACGCTACCGGGAGAGCCAGATCGAGGAGATAATCGGCTGGCTCAATGGGTATCTGGAGGAGAACGTATAGCAGCCTCGCGGGTAATGAAAAAGGGCGGCCGACCCGCCTTTTTTTTCGTTTAACGCCAATCCTACTCCCGGTGCCCCCGCTCCAGGATGAGCGTGACCGGGCCGTCGTTCGTAAGGCCCAGGCGCATGTGGGCGCCGAAGATGCCCT
>JAPLSK010000237.1 GCA_026398675.1 bacterium
AACGCGGGGCGTTGCATCCCGGTTCCGCGGTGAGAGTCGGTGGTTGTCGAGAAGTTACCGCCGCGAGCGGTGCTCTTGAATAATTTTGGAATGCCTTTTTAACGCAGCGCGCTGGACCGCTGTTCCGCGACGACAGGTTTAAATGTTCGAGGGGTTTCCGCCGCGAGCTGTTTATAATAAAAAGACACATCGCACGCGGCGATGGGTGTTGAATTGAGATAGATTCCCCCCGCGACTGTGCCCCCCCGAGATGGGGGGGATGGGGGGTACGGACTAGGGAATTTGAAAACCGTCCCGCACGCGGTGGTGATTGTCGAATTGAGATAGATTTCCCCCGCGACTGTGCCCCCCCAAGATGGGGGGGATGGGGGGGATGAGGCGCCCGTAGCTCAGATGGATAGAGCGCCGGACTACGAATCCGTAGGCCGCAGGTTCGAATCCTGCCGGGCGCGCCAGACGACGACGGACCCCGAGGGGTCCGTTTTTCGCGTGTATGGGAGCGGAATGTTGTAAAATAAAAGTCGTTTTTGACCGCCCGGTTGCCGGCTGATACTCCGTGAGGTCGGACGGGGCTTTTCCCGCGCGGGGGTCTTTAGTATCATCGGAGGGTCACCGGCGGCATAGTTTTTCCAGCGGGGGCCAGCGATTTGTTCAGACCGTTCTTGAGTTTCTTCAGCCACGACCTGGCCATAGACCTGGGGACGGCCAACACCCTGGTCTATCTGAAGGACCGGGGCGTCGTGATAGACGAGCCCACGGTGGTCGCCATGCGCCGGGATACCGGCGCCGTGATGGCGGTGGGCCTCGAGGCCAAGATAATGCTCGGCCGCACCCCGGAGGCGATTCGCGCCCTGCGCCCGATGAGCGACGGGGTCATCGCCGACTTCGAGGTCACCGAGCGGATGCTGAAGTATTTCATTACGAAGAGCCATGGGCGGCGTTTCTTCGTTCATCCGCGCGTTCTGGTCTGCGTGCCCTCGGGGATAACGGAGGTGGAGAAGCGCGCGGTGCGCGACTCGGCGACGCACGCCGGGGCGCGCGAAGTGCTCATGATTTACGAGCCCATGGCCGCGGCCGTGGGCGCGGGGCTCCCCGTCCACGAGCCGGTGGGCAACATCATCATCGACATCGGCGGCGGAACCACCGAGATGGCGGTCATTTCCCTCTCCGGCATCGTCACCCATACAAGCATCCGCATCGGCGGCGACGAGATGGACGTGGCCATAGACAAGTACCTGCGAAAGACGTACAACCTTCTGGTCGGAGAGCAGACCGCCGAACGGATCAAGCTCCAGATCGGCAGCGCGTTCCCCCTGGAGAAGAAGGAGACGATGGACATCCGGGGGCGGGACATCGTCGAGGGCGTGCCCCGGACCCTCTCCGTCACCTCCACCGAAATCCGGGAGGCGCTGAGTGAGCCGGTGAGCGCCATCCTGCGCGCCGTGCACCGGACCCTGGAGCAGACCCCGCCCGAGCTGGCGGCGGACATCGTGGACCGCGGCATCTACATGACCGGCGGCGGCTCAATGCTGCGCGGCCTGAGCGAGCTGTTGCACCGGGAGACCGACCTCACCATCCACCTGGTGGACAACCCGCTCACGACCGTGGTCGCCGGGGCGGGAAAGGTGCTGGAGAATCCGGAAGCGTTCCACAAGGTGATCCTCAAAGAGAATCGGCGATGACCGGCGAAAAGCGGTCGTTGGCCTACCTCGTGGTGCCGGTGATCCTGGCGGGCGCGGTTGCCGTCTGGGCCGACCTCACCGGGTTCGAGCCGCTCACCCGTCTGCGGGGTGAGCTGGCCGGGGCGAGGGCGGAGCTGGCCCTCCTGGGCGAGCGCTGGTCTCGCTTCTTCTCCGGGGAGGAGGTGCGCCTGGAGGAGTCATCCCGCGAGGCCGAGTTCACGCTCTCGGAGCTCATTTCGAGGGAGGAGCGGGAGGAGAACGGTCGCCTGCGCGCCGAGTTG
>JAPLSK010000238.1 GCA_026398675.1 bacterium
GCCTAAGAGCGCACCCCGCAGCCGCACCGCCGGAAAGCCCCTGGTCATCGTCGAGAGCTATACCAAGGTTAAGACGGTGAAGAAATTCCTGGGGGAAGGCTATGATGTGGCCCATAGTAGTGGCCACGTCCGCGACCTGCCGAAGAGCAAGCTCTGCGTGGACGTGGAGCACGGTTTCGAGCCCACCTACGAGGTCATCCCGGACAAGAAGAATATCGTCGAGGAGCTCCGCCGGGCCGCGAAGAAAGCGGGGACCGTCTATCTCGCCTGCGACCCCGACCGCGAGGGGGAGGCCATCTGCTGGCACCTGGCCTCCCTCATTGACGGCCGGGGGCCGATCCACCGCATCAGCTTCAACGAGATTACCCGGTCGGCGGTGACGCGCGCCCTGGAAAACCCGGGGGAGATAGACCAGAACCTGGTGGACGCCCAGCAGGCCCGGCGGATCCTGGACCGCCTGGTGGGGTACAAGGTGTCGCCGATTCTGTGGAAGACCGTCCGGAGCGGCCTCTCGGCGGGGCGGGTCCAGTCGGTGGCGCTCCGCCTCGTCGTCGAACGGGAGGAGGAGCGAGAGGCCTTCGTCCCGGTGGAGTTCTGGACCGTCGTCGCGGGCCTGGCGACCCCCGCCGGGGAGCCCCTCGAGGCCGATTTAGTTAAATTGGAAGGGAAGACGGCCGAGCTCGGCGACTGGCCCGGAGTCCGGGAGCTTCTCTACGAGGTCCGGGAGGGCCCCTGGACCGTCCGCTCCTACACGAAGCGCGAGTATCGGCGCCCGCCCCCGCCGCCCTACATCACCAGCACCCTCCAGCAGGACGCCTCCACGCGCCTGGGCTTCGACCCCAAGCGGACGATGCTCGTGGCCCAGCAGCTCTACGAGGGGGTCGAGCTGGGCGGGCTGGGCCAGGTCGGCCTGATTACGTACATGCGCACCGACTCGGTCCGCGTGTCCGACGAGGGGCTCGGCCTGGCGCGGAAGTGGATAGGGATAAACCACCCGCAGTGGCTCCCCGAGTTGCCACAGGTATACGCGAGAGGCAAGGGCGCCCAGGACGCCCACGAGGCCGTCCGCCCCACCGACCCCTTCCTCGAGCCCGGAGATTTCGAACAACACCTTTCCCAGGAGCAGCGGCGGCTGTACGATTTGATCTGGCGGCGCTTCCTGGCCGGCCAGATGACACCGGCGGTCTACGACAAGGAGGACGCCCGGATAGAGTCTGGCCGGGCCGAGTTCTCCGCCAAGGGCTCGCGCCTGCGCGACCCCGGCTTCCTCGCCCTCTACCCGGACCAGGGCGAGGCGAAGGACGTCGTCCTGCCCGCGCTCGCCGAGGGCGACGTGCTGGAACCCGCCTGGCTCGACGGACGGCAGCGGTTCACCCAGCCGCCGCCGCGCTACAAGCCGGCCTCCCTGGTCAAGGAGCTGGAGAAGCGGGGCATCGGCCGGCCCTCCACCTACGCCGCCATCACCTCCACCCTCCAGCAGCGGGACTACGTCGAGCGAGACGAGAACCGCTCCTTCTTCCCCACGGAGCTGGGACGACTGGTCACCAAGCTCCTGGTGGCCGGTTTCCCCCGGGTGCTGAAGGTGGAGTTCACCGCGGAGCTGGAGGAGGAGCTGGACGGGATAGCCCGGGGGGAGAAGAAGTGGCGCGAGGTTCTGGCCGCTTTTTACGCGACCTTCGCCCTGGAGCTCGAGCGGGCGGAAGAGGAGCTCCCGAAACATCGGGGCGAAAACACCGTCCTGAAAGAGCCGGTCTGCCCGAAGTGCGGCGGGGGGCTGACCATCCGTTTCGGGCGGGCGGGGGCCTTCGTCGGCTGCTCGCAGTACCCCGAGTGCGACTTCACCTCGAACTTCCGCCGCGACGCGGGCGGCCGCGTGGTGCTGGCGGACCGGGCGGAGGAGGCCGCCGCAACCGGGGAGGTCTGCGAGTTGTGCGGCAAGCCGATGGCGCTCAAGCGGAGCCGTTTCGGGCCGTTCCTGGGCTGCACCGGTTACCCCGACTGCAAGAACAAACGCCGTCTGGGTGGTGGGGAGCAGGCGCCGAGGCCCCCGGCGGAAAAAACGGAGATACCCTGCCCCGAGTGCGGTGAGCCCCTGGTGGTCCGCCACGGGCGGAAGGGCGAGTTCCTCGGCTGCTCCCGCTACCCCAAGTGCCGGGGGACGCTGAACTTCGAGCGCGACGACGACGGCAACGTGGTCCCGTCGGCCCCGAAGGAGAAGAAAGCCCCGAAGGAGAAAAAAGTCTCGAAGGAGAAGACGGTCCCGAAGGAGAAGACGGTCCCGAAGGAGAAAAAGGCCCCGGTCAAGCGCCGGAAGAAATAGCCCCTTTCCCCCTCCCCCTTGGGGTTAGGGCTACCAGCGGTCCCCTCCCCCCGTTGGGGGGAGGCTTGCCTACGGGCTAGGGAGGGGGGTGCAGCGGTCTCCCTCTCCCTGTGTGAGCGGCGCGCCGACGGGTCGGGGTGAGGGCTACCTTGTAAATAAACGGGCCGCCCTAAAGGTCGGCCCCTACGTCATCGCAACCGAGGGCGAGGGGTGAAGCGGTCCCCTCCCCCCTCTGGGGGGAGGGCTAGGGTGAGGGGTAAAAGCGGCGGGGATTTGCCGGGGGCATAGCTCGCTTCGCTCGGTTAAAATCCCCGCCCTACAGTTTCGCGGCAGACGGGGTGAGGTCTGCCGCGCGTCCCCTCTCCCTTTTCGGGAGAGGCGCGCCTACGGGCTAGGGTGAGGGGCGGATCGGCGGGGACTAAAGTCCCCGCCCTACATTTGGCAAAACCGGAGTTCGGGTCGCCGCGTCCTCACGCGGTGAAGAAAAAATTCCCCCCCTCCACCAGCCCCAGGCGCCCGATCTCCCCCCGCATCCGCTCCCGCGCCCCGGCCTGCCCCACCGCCCCCAGATGAACGAACCGGGAAAACTCCGTGGCCCGCTCGACCGGAATAACCGGCGCGCCGAAAATTTTTTCCCCGATCCTCCCCGGGTGCACCTCCACGATCGCCTCCGGCCTCCAGCCCAACTTTTCCAACCCGCGCGCGAGCGCCTTGCCCACCGGCCCGCAGCCCCAGAGGACGTACCCCCCGCGCGGCTCGACGGCGTATTTCTCCAGGTAGCGGCACTTCAATTCCAGGAACGCCGCCGGGCGGTAACGCGGGTCGGTGCGCGTCAGACGGTCCGGCCGGTCGCTCCAGACGTGCAGCACCTCCGGCACCTTGGCCAAGTGCAAACCGTGGTCAAAAAGCAGGCGTAACCAGAGGTCGTAATCCTCGGGTCCGTCGTAGTCGCGCCAACCGCCGACTTGTTCAAGAACTTCCCTCCGGAGCGTCATCGTCGGGTGGACCAGCGGGCTCTCGACGAAAATTTCCCGGCGGATGTCCCCGGGCGTCGTCAGGGAGTTGCTCCAATCCAGGTATCGCCGCGCCCCGGCGGTCATCCCGCCCTCCGGCTCGACCCGGACCAGGCAGCCGACGCCCGCCAGCTCGGCCCGCGCCTTTAAATAATCCACCTGCCTCTGTAGCCGCCCGGGGAGCATGGCGTCGTCGGCGTCCATGCGCGCCACGAATTTTCCCCGGCACTCGGCCAGCCCCCGGTTGAGCGCGGCGACCAGCCCCCGGTGCGGCCCGCGGATGACCTTGATTCTCGAATCCCGCCGGGCCGGCTTCCCCAAAAACTCCCCGCTCCCGTCCGTGGAGCCGTCGTCCACGCAGACCAGCTCAAGCTCGACGCCCCGCTGGTCGAGGCACGAGGCGACCGCCCGCGCCAGGGGGCCCCTAGCCTCGTAAACCGGCATGAGGACGGAAACCGCTGGACACGCGGACGGCGAAATATTATCCTCGGATGCGATGGTCAACGACGCCGATTCTACCAGAGTACGACCGCCCGCGGTGGAGTTGCGCGGGGCGGTGAAGCGCTACGGCGGGCTGGCCGCCGTGGACGGGGGGGACCGCGCCGTCCGCCCCGGCGCGCTCTTCGGTCTCCTGGGCCCGACCGGCGCCGGGAAGACCACCGCCCTCAATTTAATCGCCGGCTACATCGCCCCGGACTTTGGGGAGGTGCGGTTGGCCGGCCTGCCGCCCACGCGGCCCGAGGCGCGGCGCAACCTGGGCCTGGCACCCCAGGAGATAGCCCTCTACGAGGGGCTCACCGCCCGCGAAAATCTCGCCTTCTTCGGCTCCCTCTACGGCCTCACCCGGAGGGAGCTCGCGCAACGGGTGGACTGGGCCCTCGGGGTGGCGGGGCTCACGGACCGCTCGCGTGAGCCGGTGAAGCGCTTCTCCGGGGGGATGTCCCGGCGGCTCAACCTCGTCTGCGCCCTCGTCCACCGCCCCCGGATACTCCTCGCCGACGAGCCCACCGCCGGCGTGGACCCCCAGTCGCGGGCCCACATCTTCGACACCATCCGCTCCCTCGCCGCCGACGGGACCACCGTCATCTACACCACCCACTACATGGAGGAGGCCTCGGCGCTCTGCGAGCGCATCGCCATCCTGGACCACGGACGGCTGCTGGCGCTGGGCACCGAGGCGGAATTGCTGAAGCTCTCCGGGGAGCGGACGCGGATAGACTTCGAGCTCACGGGCGGTGAGGTTTCCGGGGAGCTCGAATCGGCGCTGCGGGGGCTGGCGGGCGTGGTCGAGCTCTCCTCCGGCGACGGGCGGCTGACGCTTTTCACCGACCCCGCGGCGCAGGTTTTGGCGTCGGCGGTTGTCCTTCTGAACGGCGCGGGCTTAAGCGTGGGCGGGGTGGACATCGTCCGGGCCGACCTGGAGACGGTTTTCCTGTCCCTCACCGGTCGCGCCCTGCGCGACGAGTAGGAGGAATAAAGATGTATAGTATTGGGTTTGATGTAGCTCTAAGGCAGATAGACATTGCTTTAATAAATTGGACAACAAACAATGTAACTTTTTCTATGATAAATATAAATACGGCTATAAATAACATACACCGAATTGTCGCCAATGCTAATGGAATTGTTAATAATATTGCGCAACAGACTCAAATTATACCACAACAAATACAACAGAGTTTAATTCAATTTATTAGCCAAGTGAGAATTAATAAAAGCTGCCGTATTTTTATAGGTATCGATTGCCCTTCTGGGTTATCCAGAAGATTAAATTGGCATGGAAGAGCTACTGAATTATTCTTGAATCATGTTTTACAGAGACCCCATAGAATTAATCCGCAATGGACACCATCTATAGCAGTTCAAAGAATACATATAAGTCCTTGGCAATGGATATTTAATGGTATGGCATTATACTATTTATTTGCTAATAATTATCAATATGACCCACAATCCTGGCAAAATTATTTACAGAATGGTTTTGTATCCAACAATGTTATTGAGGTATTTCCAAGAGCAACCATCAACTTTGTTAGGCAAAATAATGCAATGCAAAATTTTAGCAGAGTTTTAAATACCTTAAACAATGTAAGTAATGTGGTAAATATTATCAACAACTCACTGGGTACAGGTAATCCAACAAGAAATCACAGAGCTGATGCTTTAATTGCAGCATTAACAACCCTTGGATTCTTTCACCCTCTATTTTCTTTATTTTTTGTTAGAGGAAATTTTATAAATTATCAACCTAATCCACCTAATTGGCAAGCTGAAGGTATAATTACACTTCTTAGGTAAAATGAAACGACTCTGGGCCATATTCAAGAAGGACTGGCGCGCGTTCCTGCGCGACCCCAAGGCCGTCCTCCTCTCCTCCCTCCTGCCCATCGGGATGATGCTGGTGGTCGGCTTCGCCTTCTCCGGGGGCGGGGATTGGGTCATCGAGCTGGCCGTGGTGGACTCCGACGGCGGCGAGGCCGCCAAGACCCTCTTGGCCACCATCACCGACACCGGGGTGTGCGAGCTGGTCCCCCTGCCGGACGAGGCCGCGGCGCGGACGGCCCTCAGTGACAACGACTACGCCGCGGCGCTTTTAATCCCCGCCGGTTTCACCGATGCGGTGGAGAAAAACCTCGACGCCGGGCTCACCCTTTTAACAAACCCCCGGCGCGACGTGGAACTCCGGGTGCTCGAGAACCTGGTCCAGGGCGCCTCCATCGCCCCGGCGGGGAAGAACGTCGCCCTGCGCATGGCCGACCGCTTCCTCGACGAGACGGCGTTCGTCTCCCCCCAGGCGCGGGAGGACGTGCGCGGCGAGATCCGCTCCTACATCACCGAGGAGGAGGGGTCGGGGGGGTCGCTGGACTGGCAGGACTTCACCGAGTCCGGGTCGCCGGTGCGGGTGACGACCGAGGAGGTGCGGGCCACGGCGGCGGAGTGGGACGCCATCCTGCAGTACGTGCCGGGTTACGCGGTGATGTTCGCGCTGTTCGGGGCCGCGTCGGCGGCGGCGGGCGTACTGGCCGAGCGCGAGAAGGGCCTCGCCCGGCGCATCCTCACCTCGCCGCTCTCGCTCAAGGGCTACCTCTTGGGGAAGTCCGGCTTCCTGGTGACGCTGCCCGTGGCGCAGATGGGCCTTCTGTTCGGCTTCGGGGCGGTGGCCTTCGGGGCGGTCTACCCCGGCTCGACGGTGGCCCTTCTGCTGGTGAGCTTGTGCGTGGTCATCGCTTCGGTGGGGCTGGCGCTGGCCCTGTTGGCCTTCTGCCGCACCGCCAAGCAGATAGACCAGCTCGGCCTCTTGGTGATTCTGGTGATGAGCGCCCTGGGCGGAAGCTGGTGGCCGCTCTTCATCACGCCGGAGTGGATGCAGTCCCTGGCGCACGTCACGATAAACGCCTGGGCCATGGACGCCTACGCGGAGCTCTTCACCTTCGGCGGCGGCCTGGGCGACGTCCTGGTCCCCTGCCTGGTGCTCCTGGGGTACGGGGTGGTCGGATTCTTGTTGGCGCTGTGGCGCTACCGGCCCCAGGAAGTCCGGTGAACTTCAAGGGAGGTAAAAGATGCGTTTGCTGCCGCTGTTCGTGATACTGGCGTTGGCGCTCCTGGCGCTCGCCGGGTGCAACGCGGACAAGGAAGAGCCGGCCGCCGAGGCCGGGGTGACCACCGAGCCGGGTCCGTCGGAGACCACCGCCGCCGGCGACGCGCAGATGCCCGACGTCTACGCCGGGCACTTCGTCTACGTCACCGAGCACGGAGGCAGTTACCACGCGCCGTACTGCCCGCACGTGCGCGGCAAAGAGAACCTGCGCCGGTTGAGCCGGGAGGACGCCGTCGGCGAGGGTCTCGAGCCCTGCAAGGACTGCAACCCCGGCCCGCCGCGCTAGGAAGTGCTATAATACGCGCGTCGGCCGTCGCGGGGGGATGAACCTTTGAGCGACATCCTGGGGCTGGGCATAGACGTGGTCTCGCTGGCGCGCTTCAGCAAGCTCTTCCGCTCGGGGCGCGAGGAGCGGCTGCGGCGCCACGTGTTCAGCGAGCGGGAGTGGCCGCGGGACTTGGGGGCCGAGATTTCGCCGGGCCTGTTGGCCAGGCTCTCCGCCCGCTTCGCCGTCAAGGAAGCGGCGATGAAGGCCTTGGGCTGCGGCTGGGGGCAGGGTTCCTTCTTCCACGAGTTCGAGGTGGTGCCCGAGCCCGGCGGCGGGGTCAGCCTCGAGCTCCACGGAAACGCCCGGAATCTGGCCCGGGAGCGGGGGATCAACCGCTGGTTCATCTCCATCGCCCACGAGCGCTACTACTCCGTGGCCACGGCCCTGGCCCTACGGGACGGGTGATGCGGCATGCCGCCGAAGGTCGTTTTGGGGCGACCCTGGGGCGAGTCCCTTGCGGGTCTCCGTTTTTTATACCCTCTACCCGGTTGCAATGACGTAGGGCGGGGATTCCTATCCCCGCCGTTTTCACGTTCCCTACCTCTACCCTCACCCCGACCCGTCGGCGCGCCGCTCCCTAAAAGGGAGAGGGGGCCGCTACACCCCCCTCCCTGACCCTCCCCCCAGAGGGGGGAGGTGGTTTATAGAAGCCCTCACCCTTAATCCCTCTCCCACAGGGAGAGGGAGACCGCGGGTCTCCGTTTTTTTACCCTTTACCCGTGGTTGCGATGACGTAGGGGCGGGTCTCCAGACCCGCCCGCCCCCCTCCCTAACCCGTAAGCGCGCTTCCCCCCAGAGGGGGGAGGGGATTTGTTTAAAGGTAGCCCTCACCCTCATCCCCGTCGGCGAGCCGCTCCCACGGGGAGAGGGGGGCCGCCTCGCCCCTCACCCCGGCCCGTCGGCGCGCTGTTTAGGTCGGGCCGCGGGCGACCGCAGAGGGTCGCCCCTACGGTGGGATTCGCGTGGGATGACGTAGGGCGGGGATTCCTATCCCCGCCGCTTTCACGCCTCAACCCTCACCCTAACCCGTAGGCGAGCCTCTCCCTGGAAGGGAGAGGGGGTTTCGTTTGACCCCCGGCGGACGCCGCGCTATCATCTCGCCATGACCCGTCCGTACCAGCTCCTCATCTCCGCCGGGGAGGCCTCGGGCGACCTGCACGCCGCGGGGCTTCTACGCGCATTGCGGGTGAAATTCCCCGACCTGGCGGCCCGGGGCCTTGGCGGGCCGTTACTCAAGGAGGCCGGGGTTGACCTCGACCTCGTCTACGGCGACCTGGCGCTCATCGGCATCGCCGAGGCCTTCTCGAAACTGGGTCAGGTCCGGCGGGCGCTGGATACCCTGGACCGGGCGCTCGAGGGTTGCGACGCGGCGGTCTTTGTGGACTTCGCCGGGTTCAATAAATTACTCGCGCGGCGGGCCCGGCGCCGCGGGGTTCCCGTCGTCTACTAC